>DASVBI010000137.1:0-8201 GCA_036375915.1 Terriglobales bacterium
TACGAGCCCGCGCACCTTGCCCTCGGCGAAGTTCTCCTTTACCAGGGCAAGGTGGATGAAGCGCTTGCCGAGTTGCGCCAGGCGGTGGAACTGGCCCCCAATGATCCTCGCACCCATGCCGCCCTGGCCAAGGCGCTGGAAGCGGCAGGACGGCACGCTGAGGCGGTAGAAGAAATGAAGCGCGCGGCCACGGCCAGATAGTAGGTTTTTTATGATACCTAAGCAGAATCTGTTCCGCTGCACGTCGATCCTTGTTGCTTTGACCTGCGTGGCGATGGCGCAGGCGACCCATGCAGCACCCACCCGCACCCGTGACATGCGATCTCACCCCAACGTGCTGCTGGTCACCATTGACACGGTTCGAGCGGACCACATCGGATGCTACGGCGCAACGAGCGTGAAAACGCCCACGATTGACGCCCTGGCGCGGGACGGAATCGTGTTCGATCGCGCACTGTCGCAAGTGCCGTTGACGTGGCCATCGCATGCGGCCATTCTGACCGGAACTTATCCGTTTCATAACGGGGTAGAGGACTTCAGCGGTCAGCCTCTCGCCGCGAGTTTCCGCACCTTGGCACAGGCGTTCTCCAGCAACGGATATGCGACGGCGGCGGTGATCAGTTCATTCGTGCTGAATCGGAGTTGGGGGCTGGCGCGCGGGTTTGGGCATTATGACGATGCGTTTGCCGGCGACTTATTTCTGGAGACGGGCGTGGGATTGGTGGAACGCAGGGCGGGAGAAAGTCTTGATCACACCCTGAAATGGCTAAAGCACCGCCCGGCCAAGCCTTTCTTTTTTTGGCTGCACCTGTACGATCCCCACAGCCCCTACGCGCCGCCGGAGCCATTCCGCTCGGAATATCGCAGCCGCCCCTACGACGGGGAGATCGCCTATGCCGACTCGCAATTGGGGCGACTCATCGCCTGGCTGAAACAGGCGCGCCTTTACGACCACACGATCATCGTGCTGGTCGGCGACCACGGGGAGTCGCTGGGAGAGCACGACGAAAGGGAGCATGGATTTTTCATCTATAATGCCACCCTGCATGTACCCCTGGTGATCAAACCAGCGGGCAGTGAGGCACGCGCGGAGCACGTGCGGCAAGTGGTGGAGATCACTGCCATCGCGCCCACCTTGCTCAAACTGGCGGAACTCCGGGACCGCATCTCCGCCCAGTTCGATACGGCCTCGCTACTTCCGGAACCGAAGCCGCAGCCAGCTTATAGTGAAACGTCTTACCCCTTCAGCTCTTTTGGGTGGAGCCCCCTGCGGAGCATGGAGAGCGGTGACTACCATTACATCGAGGCGCCCCGCCCGGAGCTGTACAACGTTCGCACCGATCCCGGCGAAGTCCATAACCTCATCGCCGAGCAGCCGGCGACTGCAGCCGTACTGAAAGAGAAGCTCAAGGAGCGGGCAGCGCAAACCGGGACGATCCATCCGGACAAGGCCGCGGCAGCCGATGAAGAGGTGACGGAGAAACTGCGCGCCCTGGGATACTTTGCTTATCATACGCCGGTGCCCGCTTCCGCGCTGGACAAACCGCTGCCCGATCCGAAAGACAAAATCGGCGAACTGGAAACCATTCTGCAGGCTTCGGATGCTTTCCGGGCCGGTAATTTTGACGAGGGAAAGCGAATTCTACAGCCGGTGCAGGAGCTAGATCCCAGCCTGTACGTAGTTCCATACATGATCGGCGAAGAGGCGCTCGACCGAAAAGACTGGACGGAAGCAGTCGCGCAGCTGGAAAAGTCGTTGCAACTGAATCCCGAGTTCGACCAGGCGATGACGGCCGTGGGTCGCGCCTTGCACTACCAGGGACGCGACGCGGAGGCGGAAAAGTGGGTGCGAAAGGCACTGGCGCAGAATTCAAGCAACTTCCGCGCCTGGTTCGAGCTGGGATGGATCCAGGCGGCCCGGCAGCCGAATGAAGCATTGCAGTCGCTGCGCAAGGCGCTGGAAATCCAGCCTAACTTTGCCCTGGCGTTGCGTGAACTGGGGATGCTGGAATTCGAAGCGAAGGCCTACGGCGAGGCGTCGCGGCATCTGCAGCAAGCCGCCGACTTGGGACTCTCCGGGGCGTACATGTTCAACTATCTAGGAATCGCCTACAGCCGTGTTGGGCAGCTTAAGAGAGCGGTGAACAGTTACCAGCAAGCCTTGCGCGAAGATCCTGAGATGGCGGAGGCCCATCTCAACCTTGGATTCGCGTATGAGCGGCTGCAACAGCCGCGGCGGGCGGCCGAGCAATACCAGCTCGCCTGCCGCATGGATGCCAATCTCTGCCGGCTGATCCGGCAACACTAATCAGGAACGCAACCGCCTTTTATCTTCGCGAGGCCTTGCTGGTGTCGGCCTCCAGCTTACGGAGAACCTCGCGCACTTTTGGAGCGAGGGGGTCCTTGGGCGCCACCTGCAGGAATTTGTGCAACTCGGCAATCGCATCGCTGGTACGGCCCTCCTGCAGGTAGACGTTTACCAGTTCCAAGTGGGGGCGCGGCATCTTCGGATCCAGTTCGAGGGCACGATGCAAAGCGGTTTCCGCTGCGGCGCGTTGGCCGGTGCGCTCCAGAACTGTGCCCTGGAGGAAGAAACCGAAGGCGGAGTCGGCATCGAGACGAAAACCTTGCTGCAGGTAATGGCCGGCCTGGCCCAGATTGCTGGTAAGTAGCATAAGGTTGGCCATATTGAAGTAGGCGCCACCATCGGAGGGATTGAGGTGAATAGCCTCGGCAAGCTCCTTCTGGGCGTCGGCGAACTCGGACTTGCTCAGGTAGGCCGCGCCCAGGCTGTTGTGGGCAAGGGCGAAATTGGGAGCGATTTTGATGGCGTTCTTAAAGTGGTGAATCGCATCCTCGGTCTTGCCCTCGGCTGTTTTTTGGACGCCGCGCTCGAATTCCTTTAGCGCGCCCTTGGGATATGCCTTGCTCAAGTCCTGGGCGCTGACGACGTACGGTCCGGAGTTCCTATCTGAAGCAACACGGCGAGGCGAGAGGGTGATTTGCAAAATGTACAGCGGCTGGATGTCAGGCCTGAGTTCCACTCTTTGATCCACCGCCTGATAGCGATCGTCGTTGATGACGACGTGGTACACGTTTGCATACACGGCGTTGAAGGCGAAGCGACCCTCCCCATCGGTATAGGTGGTTTCAATCGTCGCGCTGCGTGTTTGCAGGCTAACGAGGAGCGACTCAGGAAAATCGCCGCGGACAACGCGAACGACGCCCACAATGGAACCCATCTGCTGGCAACAGGCAAGAGGAGCCAGGATGAAGAACAAGGCCAGTGTCGTATTTCGGATTAAAGACCGGCATCGCATTGGGGCGCCAGTGCTAACTCTGCGGTACGGAGAGAAAGCGCGGAAACTTAGCCTCATTGCCCGCCACGGGAAAAAGAAAAAAGGGCTTACCTCTCTCGAGGTAAGCCCGATCAAGCCCAGATCTAGAAGCTTATCTTCACCCCCAGCTGCAACTCGCGGGGCGCCAAGGTCGCACCAGCCTGACCAAAGTTGCTTAGGTCGATCCGGTTGTGCGGCCCGGTAGTCCCGGAAGAGGTGCTGGCCAGGAGGAAGTTGGTGCGGTTGAACACGTTGAAGCCCTCGACACGGAACTGCAGGCCGACTCTCTCCGTGACCTTAAAGTCCTTGAACAGAGACATGTCGGCAATCCACTGGTTCGGTCCCACGAACTGGTTGCGGCGGAGAGTACCGACGCAAGCCAGACAGGGAGCGGAGAAGACCGTCGAGGTACGGCAGTCTCCGTCAGTGCACACAAAGGCGCTGCCGAAGCCGTTGGCCCACATGTCGTGAGTCGCCGAGTTGAAGCCCGGAATGTTGGCGTCCGGACGGGCGTTTCTATCGGTTGAGCTGATGGAGCTCAGCATGTAGTCGCCGCCGGCGTTGATGCAATTGCCGCTGTTCACATCAGCCGCACTGCACTTATCACCGGCAGCATTCACCAGCTTAGCCGAGGCGCGATTGTACGGCGACCAATGCGGCCCGGTCTGGAAGGACCAGATGCCGTTGTACTTCCAGCCATTGATCACCGCGCCCAGGAACCCGGTGTGGCGACCGAATGGCAGGTCCCATATATAGTTCAAGACCAGGCGGTGACGGATATCGAAGATGGAGTTGCCGTAGTCCAACTTCGGATGGATCCACTCCGTGGTGTAGCCATCCCCGGCGGCAGCTCCATTCGCCGTGGTGGCGCCGCTATGCCAAGTCGAGCCGTAGTCGAGGCTGTGGCTCCAAGTGTAGCTCACGTTGAATAACAGCCCGTGGCCGGCCCGTTTCTTCAATGCCGCCTGGAGAGCGTTGTAGTTGGAATTGACGTTATTCAACCAATTGCGCAGGGTGCCGTAGTTCTCGTTGATCTTGTGGCCAGGAAGGCCGCAAAGGGTCTGTCCGAGGTTATCCTGGACGCAAGAGCCAACCGGCAGGCGCGCGCCGGGCATGCGGTTGAGGTTATCGGCGCGGAACAGCTTATGGCCGGCTGTGGCTACGTAATCCAACTCGAGCGTCATCGTGGGCACCAGTTCATGTTGCAACCCGAAATACCAGTTGTAGACGTAGGGATCGCGGATGTTGCGTGGGACGACGCCGGTCAGGTAGGCAGTGTCGGGATTACCCGGGTACCAGCCACTGATGTTGCCGACCGCCTGGGAACCAATCCCCTGCCCGATGTTGGTGGCAGGTCCCAGAAAAGTGGGCGCCGCACCGCTGGGTGCGCACTGGCCCGCCGCAGTGGCGGTTAGCGATCCGGAGCACGTCATTGGGCCGTAGATCACGTTGGAGTTGCCGCCGTCCAGGTTCACGTCATCTCCCAAGTTAAAGGAGTAGAACGGGGGGTTCCAGCGCGAGTTGGATAGCGGGTTATACAAGGTGGACTCGTACGAGACGCCAAATCCGCCGCGCAGCGCTGTTTTCCCATTACCGAAGACGTCCCAGGCAAAGCCGAGGCGCGGGCCAAAGTTGTTGTGATCGCCAGAGCCAAGCGCGCTGGCCTTGGCAAATCCACCCGGACCGCACACGCCCGCCAAGACCGCTTTGGAATCAAAGACGCTGGCACCGCCCGGACAACCGGCGGGGCTATTGGCGGATTGAAGCCCGGCAGCGTAGAGAGCCGCGCCCGGATTGGTCAAAACGTCCCCGCCAGCAAAAGTCGTGCTCGGACCCAGAATAAACTGCGTGACCTGCTTATTCAGCTCGTTGTGGCGGGAATAGAGGTCGTAGCGAAGCCCGAGGTTGAGGGTGAGCGTGCGGCTGACCTTCCAGTCGTCCTGGACATAGGCGCCAAACTCCAGGTTACGCCAGTGGCGAATGTTGGATGACAGCTGTGCCGCGTTTGTCCCGGAAACGAACCCCGGATCCACGCCCGCGACCTCGAAATAGGGAGCGTCGGCCGCGAAATAGACGGGGTCGTGGAATGAGTACGACGGGCGCGCAACGTTGAACTCGCTATTCTCCAGGTTACGCTTGATATCCGCGCCGATCTTGATGTTGTGGTTGCCATGGTTTATGGACACCATGTCGCCATAGCTGTAGACGTGCTCCTTGAAGAACTGCGGGTAGCCGTTGTAGGAGCCGAAGCCGGTGGTGCCGTCGTCGAAATAGACGGCGGGCACCCCGGGCAAGCCGGTGTGGATATTGTTTATGTTGCTGGTGTATCCGGCCCGAACCTCATTGAGGACGGCTGGGCCGAAGGTGTGCACCCAGCTGGCTTGCCCGTTCGGCTCAACGATGTCTTGCGGATTGGTGAACCCGCGCGTGCAAGGCGCGCTGCAGGGACCAAACTGGTCGGTCGAACGCAACCAGTTGTACTGAATGAAGAAGCGGTTCCGGTCGTTGGGCTGATAGTCGATTCTGCCCGAGGCTTCTTTCCCCTGGAACAGGTTGCCGATCGTCTGCGTCTGCTGGTGGAATAGGGCCACGCTGGGGCATTCGTACGGAATTCCGCCCGTAGGCAGGGCGGCGTTCAGGGCGCCGATGCGCGCGTCCACATAGCCGATACCGCTCAGTGACTCCGTGCTCACCGTTCCGTCGGTGGCGGTAACGATGGGCGCACCGGAGGGACCCCGGGCGATGGTTGAGCACCCGCTGCCGGTCTCAGGAACGGTGGGGGGGAAGCTATCGTACAGCAGCTTGGCGACGGTGTTGGAAAGTGCGGGCGTGGTGGTAACGACGTTTCGGAACGCCTGCGTTTCGCTTAAGGTGGTGATGGGCGGAGCGATAGTGTTGAAGTGGTCCTGCTGGTAGGCGATAAAGAAGAACAGCTTGTCCTTGATGATCGGCCCGCCAAACGTGCCGCCGAGCTGGTTGAAACGCAACTTGGGCTTTGGTACGCCCGCCTGGTTGAGGAAGAACTGATTGGCATCCAGCTTGTCGTTGCGCAGGAAGTCCCAACCACTGCCGTGAAAACTGTTGGTGCCGGTCTTGCTAACCAAGTTGGTGATGGAGCCAGCACTGTTGCCGTACTGGGCGGAGTTGTTGAGCGTGAGCTCCTGGAACTCCTGCACCGTGTCTTGGATGGGAACGTTATTGACGCCACCGCTCAGACCCTTGTTGGAGACGCCGTTGAGGAGGAACCCGTTGAAATCCTCGCGCAGGCCATTGACCACGGTGCTGTGACCATTCTCAAAGTCGACGCCTTGCACGTTGACGGCGCCAGGCGCCATTTGGATGAGGTCATAGACGTTACGCCCGTTGAGCGGGAGATTGCCGATCTGCGTGGAGTTCACGGTAGAGGCCAGCTTGGAATCCTCGGTGTTGACCGCTGGCGCCGCTCCAGAAACCTCCACCGTCTGGCTCACCTGTCCGACCTCCAGGTGGAAGTCGGCGCGCTGAATGCTGCCCGCGTTCAGCGTCATATTGGTGAGTGTCGAGGTTTTGAAGCCTTGCGCCTGGGCTGAGAGCGAATAGAGTCCGGGAGGCAACTCGCGCACCACGAAAGATCCGGTTTGATTGGAAGTGACGGTCTGCGTCAGCCCGGTCGCTGTGTTCTTGACCGTTATCTTGGCATTGGGAATCGCGGCCCCAGATTGATCCAGAACCGAACCTGTAAATTGGCCGTTCTGCACCTGGGCGGGCAGGCTAAAGGCGAAGACAAATACAACGAAAAACAGCGCTGTAGCGCGCAGCCAAAACCTAGACATCTTTCACCCCCGAAAGGCGTTCAATATGACTAAAAACCCACGCTCACGGTAACAGACAACACACAACACCCCCACACCGCGAGTTGGTCGCGTATTGTTGTAGATGGGCTTACCGTTGTCAAGTTCGTGGGCAGGAAAAAGCGCCGAGGCGGCAAAACCACGCGATTAGGGCCCCAAAAAACGTGACAAATCAGCGCAAAATGGACTTATCGCAAAGCGACCTTTTTGGCCGGGTATTGGACGCCGGGCCTAACCGGCCGGGGGAAATCTAACGCTTAGGGCTGGAGGGGGTGGGTGGAATCCGCTTAGTAACCCCTTTTCCTTCCTCCACCACCAGAAATTGGTTCGCCGCCTGGTTGCGAATGGTGTCCACCGCGCCGGAAGGCCAGTAGATGGTAATTTCATCGGCTTGGGTCGCCGTCCCCAGGCCAAAATGCGTCCGCGGGTCGCTGGCCGACAAGAAACTGCTGTTGGCGCGCACTTCCTCTGCCTGGGTGCGCCCCCCGGCTTTGACCTCGATGCGGGCTCCAAAACCGTCACGATCGGACTTTCCGCCCACCGTTCCTATGGCAATCCAGTGGCTTTCAGAAGGCGTTGCCGCAGTTCGGTTGCGCAGCAAAACCGGGGGTCCATCCATTCGCGTAACCAGAGCATCCATAAAGCCTCTGTTTTCAAAGTCTCCCACCGCTAAACCCCGATGCACCCCGGGGCGGCTCGTCGCCAGCCCGGCCTCCGGTCCCACTTCCGCAAAACGCCCGCCCAGGTTGTGAAACAGGAAGTTGCGCTCGGCGTAGGTCACACCAAAAGAGTGACCTTCAACCTGGGGATTCACATGGCCGTTGGCGACAAAAATGTCCATCCAGCCGTCATTGTCGTAGTCAAAAAATTTCACTCCAAAACCGAGGAAAGGCAGGCTGATGGGTCCGAATCCGGTAGGACCGGCCTGATCGGTAAAACTGCCATCGTGGTCGTTGTGGTAGAGGTTGTTGGTATCGTCGGAAAAATTGGTTTTGACCAGGTCAGGCCAGCCGTCGTTGTCGTAGTCGGCGCT
>DASVBI010000183.1:0-4004 GCA_036375915.1 Terriglobales bacterium
CTGTCACGATACGGTTTTGCCCGTCATGTCCATTTCCATGCCAATGCCTGGGGATTCCCCTATGCCGCCACCATGAACGGCTGCAAGATGGTTTTGCCGGGACGCAACCTGCAGCCGGAAGCCCTGCTTGACCTGCTGCAGAATGAGCGCGTAACGCTGACCGGCGGCGTGCCAACCATCTGGCTGGCGGTGCTGCACGCGCTCGATTGCCATCCTGGGCGCTGGAAGCTGGCTCCCGGCCTGCGCATTGCAGTAGCGGGCTCGGCAGCGCCCGAATCCATGTTCCGCCGCTTCGACAAGCTGGGGGTGCGCGTGATTCAGCCCTGGGGCATGACCGAAACCACCCCCCTGGCCACCACCTGTAACCTCAAGCCATACATGAAGGATTGGCCGGAAGATGAACGCTACGCGCTGCGTGCCAAGCAGGGCGTGCCCTCGCCTTTCATAGAAGTACGCTCCGTGGGCGACGAAGGCGAGGTGCCCTGGGATGGCCAAACCGCGGGCGAACTGCAGGTGCGCGGGCCCTGGGTGGCAAGCAGCTATTACCGCCTCGACCAGGGAGACAAATGGACGGCCGACGGCTGGCTGCGTACCGGCGACGTGGCCACCATTGACTCCGAAGGTTATGTAAAGCTCACTGACCGGGTTAAGGACCTGATCAAATCGGGCGGAGAATGGATCAGCTCGGTGGACCTGGAAAATGCCCTGGTGGCGCACGAAGCCGTGAAGGAAGCGGCGGTGATCGCGGTGGCCCATGACAAATGGCAGGAGCGTCCGCTGGCAGTGGTGGTGCTGAAAGATGGCTCGAAGGCGGATGCCTGCGAACTGCGCGCCTTCCTGGAGCAGCGCTTTGCCCGCTGGCAGGTGCCCGACGCTTTTGTCTTCGTCAGCGAGTTACCCCACACCTCCACGGGAAAGCTGCTGAAAAGCAAACTGCGGCAGGAGTTCAAAGACTGGCAATGGGAGCGGCAGTCCCAGCCGGCCGCGAAAGGCGCATAACCGGGATGGAAGTAGCTGGTAGCTGGTAGCTGGTAGGTGGTAGTTGGTAGTTGGGTTGGTAGTTGGTAGCTGCTAGTTGGGTTGGTAGTTGGTAGTTGGTAGTTGGTAGCTGGTAGCTGGTAGCTGGTAGCTGGTAGGTGGTAGATGGTAGATGGTAGTTGGTAGATGGTAGTTGGTAGCTGGTAGGTAGGACAGGCGAAATCATTGCGTTCCGTAGGGACGAAACGAGAGTAGCCCGCCAGTTTACTGGCGGGAAAGACACGACCCTAAGGAAAAGTGCCGTAGGCACGCCTGAAAGGTGGGAGCCGCTCAGCCATCCCTGACTGGACGAAAGATTTTCCTGCAAGCCAACCCATGCGAAAAGCGACCCTGAGGGGCTAAAGCCATTTGTGATGACTCTTATCGGCGCGGCTGAAGCCGCGCCCTTCCGAAACCGCATCGTTCGATCGCAGGTTAAGCGTTCTAGCGCGCAAACAGCCGCGCCAGCACGCCTTTCCTTTTGGCAGGCGGCAGACGCAATTCTTCCAGGATGGGCTCAACTTCATTTTCCGGCAGCGGCTGCGCGTCCTGGCGCAGCCGGATCATCTCCTGAAACCCGGTAAAACGGTCGAGACAGTTGAAGCAGTCGCGGATGTGCTCCTCGGCCAGCTCCCGCTCCCGCCAGCTGATCTGGCCATTGATGATGTTGTTGAAAGTCTTGAGGGCGACGCACTGCTCGGAACCGGCCTTCTCCGCCTCCTGCATCAGCACCCGGGCGGAAATGCTGAAAGCGTCAGGCGTGGTTGCGGGCAGCAACTGCTTAAGGCGCTCATCGGCAATGCGCTTGACCTCCGCAGCCGTATTCTCCGCGTCTCGCATCATGCGCGCGATCTGCGGCGCCGAGTATCCCTTGATGAACAGCCAGAGCATCTGCCGCTCGGTGACCGGCAGGTCTTTCATGATCTCCCGCACCTGGTCGAGTGAGAGCTGGGGGACGGGTACGCGCGCCGCCTCCCGGCCATAGGCAAACACCAGCTGGCGGAAGGCCATCAGGAACTCGCGCTCGTTGCTGAAGGAGACCTTCTGGAACCACTCGTTCTGGTTGGCGCGCGCGCGCTGCAGAAGCGCCAGTACATGTGTTTCCATCTCCGGCGCCAGCGTGGGGAAATACTGTTGGAGGAGGGTTCTCGTCAGAGGGGAGTAGTCGCGCACAAACTCGTGCCAGCCCGGGCGCTCGCCGCGGGCGCAATCCTCTTTCATCAGAAATACAGTTCGAATGGCCATGGTGTGGAAGGGAAAGCCGGTCCGGCGCCGGCCAGATATTACAGAATACTAGAACTCATCTCCCCGACTATCCAGAGAAGAGCGACGAAGGGATGATTCATGCTGAGTTCCAGTCCGTAACAAAGTTACCGCATGGCTACTGCCCACAACCAGAGGATTGCCGGTTCGTAATCTGCACCCACCGTTTGTCGCTCTTGAAAGCATGAAACCACTCTACGAGCGAATGCATGGCAACTGCTGAACTTGACCACTGCGCCCGCACCTCTACTGTGGCCGCGCTGGAAGCTGGATGTGCGCTCTCGAAGAATCCTGCGTGCTGCACCTTCGCGCCGCGTGGAATTTCTGCGACAACGTCGTGCCACTCAGGGACCGTTAACGGCGTGTGCGGAGCAATGAATGGCGGCAGCGCTTTTAGGCTAGCCGCATTGAGCAAGTCCCGTAGCGACTTAAGCTCCGTCTCATTCAGCCGCGCTTTATACCTAGTGAGGGTTCCGCGTCCGTAAAATTCCTGCCGTCTGAGCTCGAGGTGAGCGTGGCCGTCTGCGTTTACAAGCATACAGTTTCCGACTGTCATTGGTCCTGCGGTGGGAAGGATGCTCACTATATCTTCGGAGATTCGCACGAGGAAAGGGTCGTGGCCTTGGGAAGAAGGGCTCTCCTGTCCGATGATGGATAGGGGAACGAGCAGCAAAATAACGAGAGGCTTTAGCAACCGACGCTCCCTGGTGCATGGTCTCCTAGAGAAGCGGGCGTGAACCGCCCTTCTCGCTACCTCTTCGGCTGGGCGGTAACACCTGTTACTCCGCGGGCGCGTGCACACGCGCGGAATCCAGCGTGAGCGGGCGCTGAATGATCATTTCAATGCTGGTGCCGGGCCGCAGAAGCACGTCGGGCCCGCGGCTGAGCATAGCGATGGCCAGGCCGGCAGCGCCCCCAATGCCGCCGCCGAGCAGTGCGCCCTTGCCCGTGCCAGTACTGGCTGCGCCGATGATGGCGCCGGTCGCGGCGGTGCCGGCGGCGGTCTTCACCTTCTCGCCCTTGTTCCCTTCTCCCTGAATGGTGCCTTCCTGCCCTTTCACCTTCTCATGCTCGGCTCCAGGAACGTTTTCCACGCCCGCCGGCATCACGACCGTGTAGCCATTGGGAAACACCAGGCTGGTGAAGTGCATAAGGATTTCCGCTTTGCCTTTGACCCGTCCGGGGCGGTGCACACGGTCAATCACGCCCTGCACATATGTGCCGGCGGGAATCACCATGCGTCCGCCAATCGTCACCGGAAAGCTGGTAGAGGCATAGACGGGATCGCCCTGGCGCGCGTTTTTGGTCGAGATCGCCTGCACCAAAGAGAGGGGAATCTTGGTGCCACCCGGAATTATCAGCTCATGGGCCGGGTGCTCGGTGGCAGTTGTCTCTGGCTGTGCAGCCGGCTTGCCGTTATCGGATGGCTGCGGGTTGGCCTGGGCCCAGCCCAGCACCGCGCATAACAAAACAAAGGTGAGGACACGCACAAATACCTCCGCCCGTTCGCCTTCCAGTATAGAACCCAAATGGGGCTGGAAAGTAACGCTTCTTGCGGTGATTTCTGCCGACCCGCCGCCCGAAGCATGGCGCCGGTTAAGTCCATTGGCTTTCGATTTTAGGCGGCCGGACCAGGGTCTGCATAACCTCGCAATATTGTTCGGTTTTTTCGCGCAGGGCCTGCAGTTGTTCCGGCGTGGCCTGGGGAGCACGCACATCAAAAT
>DASVBI010000054.1:0-4764 GCA_036375915.1 Terriglobales bacterium
TTTGGCATTGGTTTCGAACCCGAACTTGCGCCCCAGAATCTCCAGCACCCTAACCACAATGGTTTTGGGGTCGCCCGAGTCCGGCCGTATCACCAGCACCCCGTCGCGGCTCAGCACCTGGTCGCGAAGTTCCTCGCCCCATATGCGTTCGCAGGCATTGAACACGTCGTAGGAATCGCTCACGCAAGCCACAATTCCATGGGGGAACTGCTGCAGCATGTTGGCGTAGGCATCGCGCTCGTGGTCCCGTCCCCAGGCGGTGATGGTCGAATGTTCCGCGGCAGGAACACTGAACGCGGGCATGCCCTGTACGCCGTAATATTCCTGCAGCAGGCGTATGCCCGCCACCGTGTCCGTGCCCTGGAAGTTCACCAGGTGGGCGGCGGCGCCCACGGCCGCCGTTTCTTCGCTGGAGACGCCCCGGTAGCCGAAATCGTGCAGCTTGAAGGGAATTAGGGCCGGGTCGCCCGTGCGCTCCAGGTGCGACAGAAACACCTTTTTAATTTCGCGCGAAAGCGTGGCCACCGTAATCGGGTACCACACTTTCAGCAGCAGCGTCTCCATGTAATTGGTGAGCCAGGGAAACCGTGCGTCGGTGTTCTCCACCGTCATCAGCACATTGGAGATGGGAACCACGGTGCCCTCCGGCACCGCTTTGATCTCCAGCGGCAGTTTCCCTTCCCAGCTCCGGTGCAGCTCCAGCCAGCCCTGGCGGTTGAAATAGCCTTCCTGGCCGAAATGCTGGCGGCAGAACTGGTCGGCTTCCTCCACATCCTCCGGAGTAAATACCGCGCCCTGCAGGTAGCGCTTCAGGTAGTACTGCAGCCCGAAGAACACCAGGTCCTCGAACATCCCGCCCCGCGACTCGATGTAGCTGTACACCTTCTGAGTGCCCGGCGGATACTGCCGCCAGTGGGTGAACTTGTAACTGTCGGTCATCAGCACCAGGTTTTGTCGCATCGCCCAGGCAGGCTCCCGCCGCCATTATGCTGCCTGGCTCACACCGGGCACAACTTCTGCCAGTTGTGCGCGCTTGGCAAAATTTCAGATAGCCGGGGTGCCCCGTATTTGCCCGCACCAGACAGCCGCTCACGTTCTGCCTGCTTCCGGCGCGGGCAAATGTGGGGAATTTCCTCGTATATAATCCGCGCGTGCCGCTCACCCGCCGCGAACTGCTCTCTGGCTTCGTTGCCGCCAGCGCCGCTGCCTCCCTCACCAGACTGTCATTTGCGGAAGAGACTACGGCTGTGCGCATCAATGCTGCCCGCCTGCAGCAGAGCCTGGAAGGTCTGAGCTTGTACGGCCGCCCTGCCCGCGGCGCCTTTGCCGATGGCGTCAGCCGCGTGGCTTACTCCGACGCCGATGTCGCCGGCCGCAAATACGCCATGAACCTGATACGCGCGGCCGGGCTAACTCCGCGCATTGATACTGCCGCCAACATCACCGCCGTCCGCCCCGGCAGCGATCGCTCACTCAAGCCTATCCTCTTCGGCTCGCACATTGATTCCGTTCCCAGCGGCGGCAATTTCGACGGCGATCTCGGCTCTCTCTCCGCCATTGAAGTCATGCACACGCTGCACGACCATAACCTGACCACCCGCCATCCCTTGCAGGTTGTCATCTGGCAGAACGAAGAAGGCGGCCTGGTAGGCAGCCGCATCGCTGCCGGCGAGTCTCCCGATCTCGCGCGCCAGTACAGCGGCATTCGCTTGGCTGACGGGTTGCGCAAAATCGGCGGCGACCCGGCTCGGCTCGCCCAGGCGCGCATTGCGCCCGGTTCCTTTCGCTGCTATCTCGAGCTGCACATCGAGCAAGGTGGCAATCTCGATAAAGCCGGCGTCCCCATCGGGGTGGTGGAGGGCATCGTCAGCATTGACGAATACGCGGTCGAGATCCGCGGCTTCGCCAACCACGCCGGCACCACGCCCATGCCGGAGCGCCGCAATGCCCTGCTGGCTGCCGCCAAGCTCATCGAAACCGTGCAGCAGGTGGTCACGCGCGAGCCCGGACGCCAGGTCGGCACCGTCGGCCACATCGAGGTATATCCCAACGCCACCAACGTCGTGCCCGGCCTGGTGAAGCACTCCATTGAATTGCGCGATCTTTCCGCGGAGAAGATCGGCCGCCTGGGCGAGGAAATTCGGCGGCAAGCCCAGCAGATTGCCCGCGAAACCAACACGGAGATCACCATCACCCACCTGGAGAACGATCCCCCGGCCATGGCCAACCCGCAAATCCAGGCCCAGATCGAGCAGGCCGCAGCCGGCTTGGGCCTGAAGACCATGCGCCTGCCCAGCGGCGCCGGTCACGACGCGCAGATGATGGCCAAGCTCGGACCCATGGGCATGATCTTTGTGCCCAGCGTGGGCGGCATCAGCCATTCGCCGAAGGAATTCACCCCCTGGTCCGACTGCGCCAACGGCGCTAACGTGCTGCTGCACGCCATCCTCAGAATGGACAGGCTCTGAACGAGGACGCTCTCCTGGTGCGCCATGCGCCTCAGCCTAGGAGCGTTCTCAGGTCGAGTTGTGCCGGGTGCCCCACATTTGGCCGCACGAAGGCAGCGCCGACCCACTCACTAACTTGGAACGGCCAAATGTGGGGTGTGTTGGATGTGGTGATCATGAAGCGCGAAACATCCGGAACCGCCCCACATTTGCCCGCGACAGAATTCCTGAATGGGTAAGCTGTTGGCCTATGCGGGCAAATGTGGGTCACCCTCAGAAGCGAGATCCAAACCACAGGGGCGGCGATTGGGTGACGGTGCAGTCTGTTCCAACTGCACCATCACCGTGGGTTGAGCTCTCCTCGCCGCGACCTCAGGCCACATCGAAGCGATCGAGATTCATCACTTTGTTCCACGCCGCCACGAAGTCTGTCACAAACTTCTGCTTCGAGTCGGCGCAGGCATAGACTTCCGCCAGGGCGCGCAGCTGGGCGTGCGAGCCGAAGATCAGGTCCACACGGGTGCCGGTCCACTTGACCTGGTTGGTCTTGCGGTCGCGCCCCTCGTACACGCCTTCCGACCCGGCCAACGGCTGCCATTGCGTGCCCATGTCGAGCAGGTTGACGAAGAAGTCGTTGGTCAACGTCTCCGGCCGCTTGGTGAAGACACCGTGCGTGGACTTCCCGACATTTGCCCCCAGCACGCGCAGCCCGCCAACCAGAACCGTCATCTCGGGCGCGGTCAGGGTGAGCAATTGCGCCCGGTCCACCAGCAGCTCCTCCGGCGAGATGCGCTGCTTGCCGTTGAGGTAGTTGCGGAAGCCATCCGCAACCGGCTCCAGCGGAACGAAGGCTTCGGTGTCGGTTTGTTCTTGCGAGGCGTCCATGCGTCCCGGCGTGAAGGGGACTTTCACGTCGTGCCCCGCGGCCTTCGCGGCTTTCTCGATGGCCGCACAACCGCCTAGAACGATCAGGTCGGCAAGGGAAACCTTCTTCCCCTTGCTGCCGTTGGTCTGCGCGCCATTGAACTCCTTCTGGATGGCTTCCAGCTTCTGCAGCACTTTCGCCAGCTCAGCCGGCTGGTTCACCGCCCAGTCCTTCTGCGGCGCCAGGCGAATGCGGGCGCCGTTGGCCCCACCGCGCTTATCAGAGCCGCGGAACGTAGCCGCCGAAGCCCAAGCCGTCGAGACCAGCTGGGAAACGGACAGCCCTGATGCCAGGATTTTCGCCTTCAGCGCGGCAATCTCCTGCTCCCCGATCAGCGGGTGATCCACCGCGGGAATGGGGTCTTGCCACAGCAGCGTCTCCTTGGGAACGAGCGGGCCAAGATAACGCTGAATGGGGCCCATGTCCCGGTGCGTCAGCTTGAACCACGCTCGGGCAAACGCGTCTGCTAGCTGGTCCGGATTCTCGTAGAAGCGCCGGGAAATCTTTTCGTAAGCCGGGTCGAAACGCAGAGCGAGGTCGGTGGTCAGCATGGCGGGCGCGCGACGCTTTGACGCATCGTGGGGATCCGGAACGGTGCCCGCGCCAGCCCCGTTCTTGGGAGTCCACTGATGCGCGCCGGCCGGGCTCTTGGTCAGCTCCCAGTCATAGTTGAACAGGTTGGCGAAGAAGTTGTTGCTCCACTTGGTAGGCGTCGTGGTCCAGATGACTTCCAGGCCGCTGCCGATGGCGTCACCTCCTTTGCCCGAGCGGAATTTGCCCTTCCAGCCCAGTCCCTGCTCCTCGATGCTGGCGGCTTCTGGCTCCGGGCCCACCAGGGATGCTTCGCCGGCGCCGTGCGTCTTGCCAAAGGTGTGGCCGCCGGCAATCAGCGCGACTGTTTCCTCGTCGTTCATGGCCATGCGGCGGAACGTTTCCCGAATGTCCCGTGCCGCCGCGATGGGATCCGGCTTGCCGTTCGGCCCTTCCGGATTCACGTAGATCAGGCCCATTTGCACGGCTGCCAGCGGATTCTGCAGATCACGATCGCCGGAATAGCGCTCGTCCGCCAGCCACTTGCCTTCCGGTCCCCAGTAAATGTCTTCTTCGGGCTCCCAGACGTCCTCGCGCCCGCCGCCAAAACCGAAGGTCTTGAAACCCATGGACTCCAAGGCGACGTTGCCGGCGAGAATCATCAAGTCGGCCCAGGAGATTTTTCGCCCGTACTTCTGCTTGACCGGCCACAGCAGCCGGCGCGCCTTGTCGAGGTTCACGTTGTCCGGCCAGCTGTTGAGGGGGGCGAAACGTTGCGAGCCGGAGCCGGCCCCGCCCCGGCCGTCGCCGATGCGGTACGTCCCGGCGCTGTGCCACGCCATGCGAATGAACAGCGGCCCG
>DASVBI010000358.1:0-2792 GCA_036375915.1 Terriglobales bacterium
GCCGTCCGCTGCGGCACCGCGGTCATTTTCACCATGCCCAGGGGAATGCCGATAATGGTGCCGATGACCAGCGCGATGGCAATCCATTTGTAGTCAATGATGCCGCGATGCAGCAGCGTGCCCCCGATGGCTACCGCCATGCCGATCTCGCCAGCCCACACCCCGCGCCGTGCCGTGCCCGGAGAGCTCATCCACTTCAGCGAGAGAATGAACAGGGCGCTGGCGATCAGGTAGATGATTTCGATAAAAGGCTGAGTGCTCATGGCTTCTTCGCCGGGTGGCTGGATTTGAACATCCTGAGCATGCGGTCGGTGATCAGGAATCCGCCCACCACGTTGCTCATGGCGGCGATTACGGCCAGCGTGCCCAGCAGCGCGGAGAAGTTGGTCTTGTGCTCCCCCACCAGCAGGATGGCGCCGACCACGGCGATGGCGTCCAGGGCGTTGGTCAGCGACATCAGCGGAGTGTGCAGCAGGGGCGAAATGCGCCGGATTACTTCGAATCCGATGAATCCCGCCAGCATGAAGATGAACAGGGAATTAATCAGAACTGAGGACATGATGCCTCCAAAATCGGGATGCCTGCTCCGCAGAATGGGGCCAGCTGAGCTCTCATGAGGCGCTGTGGGAAACCAGTTGCGGCAGGGAAAAGAAGTCGCGCACGCGCTGGTTGACGATTTCACCGCCCTGGGTCACCAGAGTGTCGCGAATGATTTCGTCTTCCTGGTTGAGCTGCAGCTTGCCATCCTTCACCAGATATTGCAGGAAGGCGGTGAGGTTGCGGGCGTACATCTGGCTGGCGTGGTAGGGAACGCCGCTGGCGAAGTTGATGGCTCCGATGATGGTCACGCCGTGCTCGATGACGGTTTGCCCGGTGCGGGTAAGCTCGCAGTTGCCGCCGCGCTCGGCCGCCAGGTCGAGAATGACCGAGCCCGGCGCCATGCCTTCCACCATCTCGCGCGTCACCAGCACTGGCGACTTCTTGCCGGGTATGACGGCGGCGGTGATGACGATGTCGCTTTCCCTCACCACCCGGCCCAGCAGCTCGCGCTGGCGCTGGTAGAAAGTTTCATCCTGGGCGCGCGCGTAGCCACGCTCATCCTGCGCGTCCTTGGCTTCCACCGCCAGTTCGACGAAGCGCCCGCCCAGGCTCTGCACTTGCTCTTTGGCGGCAGGGCGCAGATCGTAAGCCGAAGTCACCGCGCCCAGGCGGCGGGCGGTGGCGATGGCCTGCAGCCCGGCCACTCCGGCGCCGATCACCAGCACCCGCGCCGGGGTAATCGTGCCCGCTGCTGTGGTCAGCATGGGAAAGAGCCGGGGCAGGCGGTCGGCCGCCACCAGCACCGCCTTGTAGCCGCAAATCGTGGCCATGGAAGAGAGCGCGTCCATGCTTTGCGCCCGCGTGGTGCGCGGAATCAATTCCACGCTGAACGAGGTCACGCCCCGGTCGGCAATCTCCTGCAGCACCTCCAACGAGCCCAACGGACGCAAAAAGCCGATGAGCGCCTGGTTCTTGCGCATCAGCGGCAGGTCGGCATGACCGGTTACGTCATTCGACCCGTAGCACAGAATTTGCACGATGATGTCGGAGTCGCTGAATACCGAGGCGCGCTGGGGAACAACCCTGGCGCCTTTCTCTGCGTACTGCGCATCGGGATAGCCGGCCTGCTCGCCGGCGCCGGCTTCCACCACCACCTGGAATCCGGCTTTGATAAGAGTGGGGACGACCAGCGGAACCAGCGCTACCCGCCGTTCCCCAGGATAGCTCTCCTTCGGAACGCCAATTATCACGAAGCCCTGTTTCCTTCCTGCAGGTAATAAGGACTGCTACTCAGTTTAACGAAAAAAAAGGATTGCTGCCCAGTGAATGGTGCGGGCACTCCTCGCCTGCTTACCTGTGCTGTTCCAGGCCAGGTAACAACTTCTCCTTTACCCGCACGCCTGTACCTGCCCGGACCGAAAATGCAGATGGGTGGAGACGTTGCCCGCAACCTCTCGTTTTGTCGCACTGGGAACTTACGCGCGCCGCTTTTGCCGCGGCTGCAGCCGGCAGTAACGCTTGATGAGCTTTCTCTGCTCGTCGGTAAGGGAAGTAAAGCACAGCCCGTAGTGGCCGCTATCGTGGGTTACCACCGCTTCCACCCAGATGGGCTGGGTGGAAATAGGAAGGCGAAGTTCCAGGGAAACGGACTGGCCCACCGGCAAGCCTTCCAGATTGCTGACGCTGAGCCCGCCTTCGGAAATGCCGTCAGCCAGCGCGCGCACTGACGCAATCTCTTCATCCGCTACCAGGCTGACCACCAGCGGCACTTCCGCCTCGAACCGGGGAAAGGTCCGGCGATCAGGGGCACGGAAAAACCAAGCCATACCGCCTCCGTCCAAATCCCGGCTCAATCATGCCGGTTGTGCCAGCGCCTCCTTCACCCGTTGCAACAGTTCCTCCACCGCGATCGGCTTGGGAAGCAGTTCGCACTTCAGGCCGGCCACCCTCGTCCGCGCTATGTAGTCGCCGGCTTCGGGATCGCTGGACATCAGCAGCATTTTGCAGCCCGGCACACAATGGCGCAAGTCGCTTACCGTGTCCACCCCGGAACCGTCGGGCAGGTTCAATTCGATAAGCGCCAGGTCGGGGGCCACGCCGGCGCACACTTTCAGAGCCTCCGCCCGGGTGGCCACCGCCGTGCAGTTATAGCCGCTGTCGCGAAGCACCCACATCAGTGTGGTGCTGACCGCGGCGGTGTCGTCAACCACCAGAACCGTAGCTCTGGGAATGTGGGCTTTGCGCATGGGAGC
>DASVBI010000394.1:0-6207 GCA_036375915.1 Terriglobales bacterium
GGCGGGGCTGATTCTGCTGGCTGCGTGCGCCAATCTGGGGAGCTTGTTTGCGGCGCGTGCGGCCGACCGCTCCCGGGAAGTTGCCCTGCGCGTGGCCCTGGGATCGAGTCGCGTGCGGATTCTGCGCGGCCTGTTTACCGAGGCGGTGTTGATTTCTGTGGCGGGCGGGGGAATGGGATTATGGGCCAGCGTGCTGCTGTTGGGCTGGCTGAACGCGTGGCGCCCCTTCCCCGAATTTCCCATTAATGTGCCGGTGAATCCTGACACCCATGTTTACGTTGCAGCTTTGCTGCTGGCGCTGGTAAGCGGATTTCTTTTTGGCGCGGTGCCCGTCCGGCAGATCCTGCGCACCGACCCCTATGAAATCATCAAGTCGGGAGCCAGGAGCACGCCGGGGCCGCGGATCGGAGTCCGGGATTTGTTGCTGGGCGGGCAAATTGCCATCTGCGCCGTGCTGGTCACTTCTTCGCTGGTCGCGGCGCGCGGACTGTCGCGCTCACTGCACAGCAAACTGGGGGTAGAGCCGCAGAACGCCATGCTGGTGGATACTGATTTGACCATGGCCGGCTACCACGGCGACGAAATACCTCCTGTGCAAGAGCGCATGATCCAAGCCATGGAGGCCATCCCCGGGGTGACGTCGGTGGGATTGGTCGGTCAGTATCCGCCCTTACACATGGGCTGGAACAGGACCAATGTCTTCACCGATCAAACCTCAGATCTCCGGCCGGCGAATGCTGCCGCGGAAGTTATCAGGTATAGCGCATCTCCCGAATACTTCCGCGCTGCCGGCACGGCGCTGCTTGCGGGGAGGGCCTTCACCGGTCATGACGACAAGAATGCTCCGCGCGTGGCGGTAGTCAATAGCCAGCTTGCCCGCAAAGTCTTTGGCGCGCCGGACCAGGCCCTGGGCAGGTACTTCAAGTTGCGCGACGGAACACGCATCAAGGTGGTGGGCATTGTAGAAAATGGAAAATACACGGCCAACCTCGCCGAGGATCCTCAGTCGGCCATGTTTCTTCCCTTGCTGCAAGCCCCCTCGAATGAGACCTGGCTGGTAGTGCGCTCGGCCCGTGATCCGCAGCAACTGGCGGCAGCCATACGGGCCAAACTGCGGGACCTGGACGCGGGCCTGCCAGCCTTCATCCAAACCTGGAACAGTGAAATGAACGGAGCGCTGTTTGCTCCGCGCATGGCTACCCTCTCGCTGGGCGTGCTGGGCATGATGGGCGCCCTTCTGTCCATCATCGGCATCTTTGGCATGGCGGCGTACTCGGTCAGCAAGCGGAAGCGGGAGTTGGGAATTCGCATCGCCCTGGGCGCGCAGCGCAAGGAAGTGCTGCAGGCGGCCTTAGGACGAGCTGCCCGATTGCTGGTTATCGGTTCTGCAACAGGATTACTCGTGGGGATTCTCGCCAGTCGGGTGCTGGCGTTCATCGTGTACCAGGCCACGCCGCGCGACCCGCTGGTGCTGGCAGGGTGTGTTCTGGCTATGGCGCTGCTGGGTCTTCTGGCCACGTGGATTCCGGCGCAACGCGCGCTGGCCATTGACCCGATGGTGTTGCTGCGCGAGGAATAAGGTGGCGGGGCATAAGCGGGAAACACTGTTAACCAGGAATCCCGGTGGGAGGGTTGGAAGCCGGAGCCGCCTGATTGTGCAGGGCGGAACCGCAGTACGGGCAGTAGATGTCGCTTGCGCTAACCACGTGCTGGCACTGGGGACAACTCGGGCTCAGCTTGCAGCTGCAGCGAGGGCAGAAGTTGAATCCAGCCTCCACGAAATAGCCGCACTGTGTACACGCCTTGCGTAGCGGCTGGCGCAAAAGGAAGTAAAGAACGAAACCCAGGGCATTGGGAATAATGACGACCACAATCGTCCACAGAACGGGACTCATGCCGCGGCGCCTGGCGTCGCCGCTCACATAGCCGATGAGAGCCAGAAAAGCGACTCCGCCAGCGCCCGCCAGAATGCCGAGCAGGGGCCGGGCCCATGCCGGCGGAGGGCTCGCTGCGTGCGCCAGCGGAATGTTGAAATACCACAGCGCGGCGAGAAAAGCGATGGCTGCGAGGGCCCACGCCCAACCCGGAATAATCCTGAGTTCCGCTCGAAATCCGCTTTGAGTTTCGTTGGTTGCCAGCATAGTTTGTCAGCTTTCCCGTCGCCATTGCCGCGACCGTTCGCTGTCGCCTGTCCAATGAGTGCCGCGGGCCAGGAGCAACACGCTCACGACCAGCGCCGGCGCGACGGAGAACAACATGAAGCCCGCTTGCCAGACCAGGGTCGAAACTCCGGCCCACTGGCCCAGCCCTGCAAAGAGCCGCCATAAGAGCGGGACGGTCAGCGTAGCCGAAAGGCCCACGCCCAGGCAGGCCATGCTCACCAGCCACAGGCGTTGCCGTGTTTCCCGGAGCCGGTCGGCGTGGAAGCGCACCCGCATCTGAGTGGCCCTCACCAGGCGGGAATCGGCGGCCAGTGGCAGGGACCGAAGAGCGCGCACCGTCTCCTCTGCCGTTTCCGCATAATTGCGGCATGCTTCGCATTCCTGTAGGTGGGAGCGCAGCCAGGTCTGCTGCGCCTGGGAGAGGCCGCCACCCATCGCGATCAGCCCGCACGCTTCCTCATGTGCATTCCGCGTCATGCCTGGGCCCCCTTCAGCCGCGTCATTAACATATTCAATCCGCGATACAGCCGCGACTTCACCGTGCCCAGCGGCGCGCCCGTCACCCGGGCAATCTCGTCCAGGGCCAGTCCTTCCTGAAAGCGCAGTACCAGGGTCTCGCGGCACTCCGCCGGAATGCTGACCAGGACCGCGCTGACGCGCTCAGCTTGCTCGCGCTGCTGCAATACTTCCCACGCCAGGGGCCGGGTGTCGGCCGGCTCCATGGGAGCATGCTCTTCGTCTTCCATGAGCCCGTCCAGGCTTAACGGACTCTTCTTCCGCAAATAATCAATCGTCAAGTTCCTGGCCACGGCGAACAGCCAGGTGCTGAATTCGTGCTTACCGTCATACCGGTGGCCGCGTTCCAGCACCCGGATCCAGGTTTCCTGGAAGAGATCTTCAGCCAATTCACGATTTCCGGCCAGGTAGACGAGGTAGCGCAGCAACCGGTGTTGATATTGCTGGATGAGACGGTCCAGCAAGTCCGGATCACGCCGGCGGAGACCCCGGGCAATGGCGCTGGGCTCGGATTCCATCGCGCTCATCAAGCAGTGGGCTGTGGCGCTCATGCTACCCGGATATACGGGCCGGCAGGGAAAAAAGATGCAGAATAGGGGGCGGGGCTATGGCCTTATTAGGTCTTTAATTTTCAATTGGATAGGCTACCAGGGCGTTTCGGCTGCCGTCTTTGCTGGAACGACAAAGGTGATCACGGCTTGGTCGAGAGGGGGATGACCGAGAGCAGAAACGCCCGTTTGTTTAGATGTGCCATCTTTTTTTCTCCCATCTAGCGGCGGGGGTGATTACCGGCGCCTACGCAAAAGGTTCCAGTTTTCCCAAGATGGTGGGGAGATACTCCGCAACCGTCGGATGGATATGCATGGCGCGCTGGATGACCGTGTACGGCGCTTTCGCATACATGACGTCCAGCAAAACATGAATAACTTCATCGCCGCCGGTGCCAAGAATCGCAGCGCCCAAAATCTGCTTTGTTTCCGCGTCCACACAGATTTTCATGAAGCCTTGAGTCTCACCTTTTTCGTAGGCCCGGCTCACCCGGCTCATGGGGTATTTCGCCGCCAGCGCGGGGCGTCCAAACTTCCTTATTTCCGCGTCGGTCATGCCGCAGCGGCCTAGCGGCGGATCTATATACAGGGCATAAGCCTGGATCCGGTCTGACACGCGGCGATGGTCTGCGTTGAAGAGGTTGCCGGCAACAATCTCGTAGTCGTTGTAAGAAGTATGAGTAAAAGCGCCCCGGCCATTGCAGTCACCCAACGCCCAGATGCCGGGCACATTGGTTTGCAATTGATCGTCAACCATGATGTAGCCGCGTTTGTCAGTCGCAAGACCGGCTCGGTCGAGGCCCAGGTCCCCCGTGTTGGGAATACGCCCTACTGCCAGAAGAACGTGAGTGCCCAATACGTCCGGCGTACCGTCTTCACAATCTACGTGAACAGCTACGCCACCATCGCGCTTTGCCAAGGAAATACATTTCGCATTCAGCCGGATCTGTATCCCCTCAGCCTCCAGGATTTCGCGCACGGCTTGGGAAACATCCTCGTCTTCCCGTCCAATCAGGCGCGGTCCCATTTCCACGATTGTGACGTCACTGCCGAAGCGGCGATACATTTGCGCGAATTCCAGCCCGACATAGCTTCCTCCGACTATGACCAGATGCTCCGGCAAAAAATCCACGTCCATCATCGAAGAGTTTGTTAGAAATGGGACCTCATGAATCCCTGGCATCTCGGGAATCGAGGCGCGTCCGCCGACGTTGATGAAAATCTTGCCGGCTTGCAAAACTTCATCGTTGACGACGACAGTATTTGACGACTGAAAGCGGGCATGACCCTGGATGACCGTGCAGTTCTTCAGCCCTCGCAACCATTCCTCTACGCCTTTATTCGACCGCCCCGAGACTTCATCCTTGCGTGCTTTGACACGTTTCATGTCAACGCACACATCGCCGCTGACGCTGAACCCGTAGTCCGCACCGCGGCGTGCAACATGGGCCGCATACGCGCTGGCAACCATGGTTTTTGTTGGGATGCAACCCGTATTCACACACGTCCCGCCAAACTTGTGGCGTTCGATAATGGCGACTGTCCTTGCCTCGCCTGCAAACCGCGCCGCCAGGGACGGGCCTGCTTGACCCGTCCCGATAATGATGGCGTCGAAGCGCTTCATGCAGCTAGTGCGCCCTCGATATGCAGCTTGGCCTCTTGGGCAGCCTCTTCGGGCGTCTTGCCGTCCTGACGCGCGACCATGTAGGCGGCGTACCACCCCGACCAGTGGTGCTTCGGAGCCGTCGGTTCATACTTGCCATGATGTTCCTCTGTTTCTCGCAACAGCTCCGTCATCGTCGCAACGTCAAAATTGCTGAGCCCTCGCCCTGGCAGCCGTTTTGTAATTTCCTGCAACAGCCAACCGTTACCGTCCGGATCATGGAAAGAAACGAACGAGTAGTAACTGGTGTGTGCAGGGTCAGGACCGCCGGTCCGGAGGCGTCCAAATAAGTAAGGCTCGTCAGAGCCGGTATGCACATTGCTGCCGTGGAACACTTCGCTGACTTCGATGCCGCGACGGAGCAGGTCTTTCCGTGCGGCCCCAATGTCGGAGACGGCCAGGTACAAGCCCTGGGCAGAGCCCGGCGCTGCCGTGGTGACGTTGTTGCCGAAGATGACCGAGCACCCGGAGCCGGGCGGCGTGAACTGGACCCCACGCCAGTCGTTACCAGCGGTGAAATCGCCGTCGAGCCGCCATCCCAGCCTGGTGTAGAACTCCTTGGCGCGGTCGACATTTGAAACCGGGATGATGACCACCTCGAGCTTCATGTCGATCCTGGGGGAATTCGCGTTCGTGTTTGGTTCATTGTTGCGGATCGTACTCAAAGTTGCCATGTTGTCCTCCTTACTACTCATAGAAACCGAAAGTCAGATCTGCCCTTTGGCAGTCGTTGCGCTCTTGGAACTTGTATTCAATGTTGGCAGTTTTTTGCTGGTTGGAAGCGAGCAAGCCCATCCGGGTTCGCAGTCCTGGGCCCACCAATAACGCACAGATATTTACACTGAACCCCACGGCCCACACCGGAACAATCTGACCGCGAAGCGCCCCTTGGGAAGTTAAGAAAGGCTATGCCGAGCCAGACTTCGTGTCAAACAGCCCGCAAACCAGATTCGGAGCCCGTCCTGAATACTGGCGTGTTGCCGGCCATTCGCAAACTAACCGACTACCAACTCCTGCCGGCCTTCTGCTACTGTTGAGCACCCATGACCCAACTGGCCCGCAAACTGCGCGTGGTGGATTACTTCACGCTGGGCTGGGGGACCATGGTGGGGGTGGGCTGGCTGGTGGTGATGGACGACTGGCTGGGCCGCGGCGGGCCGCTGGGCGGGGTGCTGGGCTTTGCCATCGGCGGCGCCCTGCTGCTGCCCATCGGTTGGGTGTACGGGCAACTGGTGGCGGCCATGCCCGACGCCGCCGGAGAAATCGCCTATACCGCCAAAGTTTTCCCCCAGCGGGTCAGCTACGCCACCGGCTGGAT
>DASVBI010000321.1:0-2753 GCA_036375915.1 Terriglobales bacterium
CGCCACTATTTTCGCGCAGTCGCCCTCAAGACCGTCATGAAGAATCAGCGCGTCAATAGCCGGAAACTGCTCACAGAGATCTAATGCCTCTCGTGCCGAGTGGGCGGTAATGACGTTGAACTTGGCCGTCTCCAGCACCAGCTTGCGCGCCGAGATCGCCTGATCAGGCTCGGGTTCGGCCATCAGAAAAGTGGGTCGGGGCACCGGCTTGTTCCTATCGGGCCGTGGATTAGTTCCGCAGCACTCAGGGTTGTGGGATGCCCGCGTGCCGACCGGAGTGGTCCGAGAGGCGAGCAGAGGAGATCAGTGGAACAGTTTTCGCGGGTGGGGCGCACGCGCCACACAGTTGCCAAAAACTGAGGGTTCGCAGCTGTGATTGAGCGCGGCTGAGGGCTAGGTGCTGGCTGAGCGCAGCCCCAGCTAGCCTTCGCGGCCCACACCCAGCGAGTCCGCCACCCGGTTGATGTAGTTGAACCAGGAGGCGATCAGCGTGATCTGCAGGATCCCTTTGTCATCGAAGCCTGCCTGCCGCAGGCGCTCGTGGTCAGCACGGCGCACTTGGGTGGCATCCTTGGTCAGCTTCACCACGTAATCCAGCATCACCCGCTCCTGCGGCGTGATGTCCGCACGGGTGTAGTCTTGCTCCAGGGCTTTTACCAGCTCAGCGTTCAACGTAACTCTACGCAGAAACTCTGCGTGCGAGTCAATTCAATACACGCACCGGTTGGTGACCGACACCACGGTGGTGATCATCTCGTGCTGGCGACGGCTAAGAGGCAGCTCGGGCGACATCAGCGCCCCAAAGGTCGAGAAGGCATGGTACAGAGCCTGGGGAATCAGGCTGTGGGAAGCCACAATGGGCGCCGCGCCATCCTCGCTGGGGTGCACCGGCGTGGCGTACTCTTTTGGGTAGAGGGCGCGCTGGCTCTCCATCGCCTCGCGCACGCACTTGTCGTTTTCCGGGGATATGGTGCGAATCCAGGTCATCAGTTCTCCATCCTCAGCGAATTGATTCGGGAGAAGGTATCGCAACCCGAGCATTTTCGCCAATCACATGTTTGTATTAGTGCCGCGAGGAGACCCGCTTGGCCTGGACAGCCGAGTGCGCCTCTTGTACAAGCGGAAAAGGGGAGTCAGAAGCTGGAAGTCAGCAAACCGTGCTATAGCCAAACGACCAATTGCTAACTGCTCCCACCTGTTCTCGTACTACACTACCGCGATGCCTGACCTCAGCTATCCCATTGGAAAGTTCACCCCGGAGCGCGGTCTCTCGCCGCAGCGCCGCGCGGAGCTGATTGCGCAGATTGCCGAAGCTCCGGCTCGACTGCGCGCCGCCGTGCAAGGCCTCTCAGCGCAGCAACTGGACACGCCCTACCGTCCCCAGGGCTGGACTGTACGCCAGGTGGTTCACCATGTACCTGACAGCCACATGAACGCTTACATCCGCTTCAAGCTGGCACTCACGGAACCCGAGCCTACCATCAAGCCCTACGAACAGCAGCTGTGGGCGGAGCTGGCCGACTGCCGGCAAACCCCGGTAGAGACTTCGCTGACGTTGCTTGACTGCCTGCACCAGCGCTGGGTGATTCTGCTCCAGAGCATAGCCGATAGCAACTGGGAGCGTAGTTTCCGCCATCCCGAGCTGGGCATGGTGCGCCTCGACACCAATCTTGCGCTCTACGCCTGGCACGGGCGCCACCACGTGGCCCACATCACCGGCCTGCGCGAGCGCATGGGGTGGAAGGCGACCAGCACTGCGCATCCGTAAGCGGCGGGTCGTCTAAGCCGGTTCAGCGAAGCAACCACGGGCTAAAGGCCGCATTTTCGGCGGCCCCGGAGGCACGGCTGGAGCCCCCTTGCGAAAGCCTAGTTTGAGGGTCCGAGGATAAAGGGCGCTCGGCCGGCTCCCGACTCCTGACTACTTCTTCTCAATCAGCCGCGCGCCTAGCAGGGCGCCGTTGCGGTCGTCATGCAGGCGGATGGGGAAGACCAGGATATTCCAGGTCCAGCGGGCGCTCTTGCGCGGCAGGTGAGGCAGGCCGGGAGAGCCCCGGTCAATATAGGTTTCGCGGGTGTCGGCGACGGTGCGGATGGTTTCCGCCCAGTGCTCGGCCAGGTCGGGGAACTGCTCGAATATGTTCTTGCCCACGAACCAGCTGCGCTTGTGTCCCAGCATGGCGGCGAAGTAGTCGTTCACGTATTGCCAGTTGCCGTCGCGGTCGAGAATTTCGACCACCATGTCGTCGCCCATGTTCATGATGATGCGGGAGTAGTAAAAGTCTCGCGCGTCCACCACCACCGGCCGGCCCCGGCGCTTGGCTTCGAAGCTGCGGAGCGCGGCCACCAGGTCGTCCACCGAGCTGTACCCCTTGAGCAGGTGCATGTCGGCAATGCCACCGAAGCGCCGCTCCAGCGTGGCCGAAAGGATGATGATGGGCACCTGCGGCCGCTTCTGGCGCAGGGTTTCGGCCACGTCGGTACCGAACTTGCCCGCTCCCAGGTGGTAGTCGAGCACGGCGATATCAATGTCGTTGAGTTTGGATTCGGCCTCTTCGATGGAGGTGGAAGTGACGACATGGTAGCCCTTTTGCCGAAGGATGGTGGAACGCACCAGCAGGTTATCGTCCAGGTCATCGAGCAGCAGCACCCGGATGGGCCTGGTTTCGGGCTTGACCGCGATTTCCGTTACGTCACTCATCTCTGTGCGTGTTAGATGCCTTGCAGCCTGAGCCTGAATTCCTTGACTGTCATCC
>DASVBI010000541.1:0-9234 GCA_036375915.1 Terriglobales bacterium
ACCTTGCGAGAGCTGATCCAACTCCACCACGGCGCGTTGTCAGGGGTGAATCCGGGAGCGCTGAAAGTGGTGGGACGCAGACGGGCCGGTCCTTCCAGCATTCCGATCTCCTGCTCCTGGGGAATGATCTGCCCCGCTTCCACCGGAGAGACAGTCAGAAATTTCTCATCAACCTGCCCGGCACGCGACATGTAGCCGTACAGCGTGGGGCCGCCCTCGCACAGCAGCAACTGGATGCCCAGTTCTCGCCTCAACCGCTGCATGGCGGCGGGCAGGTCAACCACGTTGCCCTCGCCGGACACCAGCAGGCGAACGTGAGGATGACTTTCCTGCTGCGGCGCCAGCTTGGCCGCGCCCGCGCGGGCGGTCAGAATCACCGCCTCCACCTTATCGCCATCAAAAACCGCGTAGTCAGAGAGCTTGAGCGCAGCCGAGCCGGTTACAAAGATGATGGTTTCGCGCCGCCGCCCCAGGTGCCCGCGCAACGCACGCAGTTCGGCATCTTCAATGCTGTAGGTAGCGCCGCGGCTGGTGGGGCCAAGGACCGTCTTCTCCACCGCCAGAGTCTTGCTGCCCAGCAGCACGGCATCGGCGTGGGCGCGCAGCAGGTCCATCAGCCAGCGGTCTTCGGCCGAGCGGGAAATATCGCTGCCCAGCGCGTGCTCGCCTTTCCAGGAGGTAATGCCATCCAGCGTTTGCACGAAATTGGCGAATATCCATGGGCGGTCCGCTGGCGGCGACGGGAAACCCAGCTTGCCGTAGCCGGCATAAGCGGGGTGCTGCAGCGGGCTCTCTTCGCCGTGGTCGAACAGGACTTCAAACTTGCGCATGCACCGGCCCGATCTTCTGGCGCACGAAGTCCACAATCTCCGGAGTGATGTAAGGCGGCGGAGTGATGTAGAAGATTTTCTTCCCCCTCAAGTGGGCCCGGGAAACCTGACCCCAGGCGGGCTCTTGGTGGCCGTTGGCGGCGGGATGGTGCAGCACCACCGCATCCGCCCGGTCGAGATAGCGGCGGGCTGATTCCTTGAAATCGGCGACGGCAAAATCAAGAACAGTGAGATACACGTCCGGCTGCACAAACCCAATTACGCTGTTGGATTCGATGATCACATTCTCGTCGGCGGCGATGCGCTCCCGCAGCGCCGGCATGGCTTCTTCCAGGCGCCCTTGCTTGGCGCGCACCCACAGCCCCTTCGCCGCGCCCGCGGCCAGAAAGCGCGAGGTGTCGGAATCGCCGGCAGCATCGTACACCTGCGTAATCGCCCAGGGATGCTCTTCCACAGCGCAGTTGCAGGTCTTGCCGTTTACCGAGCAGACGCCGTGACCGTACTGGCTGATTTTGACCGCGGTCCAGTGGCGCTCGCGCAGGGCGGAGATCAGTCCCGCCATAAGGCTAGTCTTGCCTACGTTGCGTGTGTGCCCGCCGATGACGATGAGGGACATAGCTTTCTAGCTGACTGGGCGTCTAGCTTGACAAGCTGACTGGCTATCTAGCTTCCTAGCTCTTCGCTCTTCGCTCTTCTCTTGGCTCTTGGGTACTGGGTACCAGGTACTGGGTACTGGGTACTGGGTACTGGGTACTGGGTACTACGTACTTCGTTTCCCCAGCCGCGCCAACAGCGCCAACTCCTTCAAATATTGTCGCAGCGGGCGCGCCGGCGTGCCCCAGAACACCACGCCCGGACCGCGCACTACCTTCTTGGGGAGCACGCCGCATTGCGACCCCAGGACCACTCCCTGTTCGATGCGCGCATGGTCGCCAATGCCGACCTGCCCGCCGATAACGGCGCCGTTCTCCACCGTGATGCTGCCGGAGAAGCCGGTCTGGGCAGCAATCACCACATCTTCTCCGATGCGCACGTTGTGGCCCACGTGCACCAGGTTATCCAGTTTCGTACCCCGGCCGATGACGGTCAAATCCAGCGCCCCCCGGTCTACGGTGGTGTTGGCGCCGATTTCCACGTCGTCGCCGATCTCCAGGCCGCCGATCTGGGGAAACTTTTCGTAGCGGCCGGTGGCGGGGTCGCGCACATAACCAAAACCGTCGCTGCCCAGCACCGCGCCGCTATGCACGATAACACGGTTACCTATCCGTACACCGGGATAGACGGTTACGTTGGGAGCGATGTTGCACTCGCTGCCGATCCGGGCTTGAGGACCGATAACGGTTCCGGCGCCGATGCGTGTGCGCTCGCCAATTACGGCTTTCTCGCCAATCACCACGCCCGTCTCAATGGCAACATGGCGTCCCAGGCGGGCCGAATCCTCGATCATGGCAGAGGAGTGAATACCCGGTTCGAAAGAACGCTGCGGGCACAGCAGCCGGGCTGCACGAGCAAAGGCCAGTTTGGGGAAGCGCGCAATCAGCAGCGGCTTAGGCACTTCGTCGCTGGAGGCGAAGTCGCCGGCTATTACCGCTGTGGCCGGCGAATGCAGGGCCTGGGCCAGAGCCACTTCGTCTTCCGCAAACACCAGGTCGCCGGCTTGGGCCGACCCGATGCTGGACACGTTCTCCACCTCAACCGAGCCATCGCCCACTAGCCGTGCCGCAATCTTTTGCGCTACCACTGCCAGGGTAGTTTTCATGCCAGTGTTGTATACAGGCGGGACGCGGAAGGCAAATCAGTGACTAGTTCCCAATACCCATTTGCCAGTTGTCCGCAATGGGAAGGCGCCCGTCACTTGTCCGACCGAAGGACACAGCTTTGGGGTGCTGTAAGGACCAGAACGTGCGCCGGATGGCCCCTCAGGTGACCGGGCAGGAAACGGATGGAAACCGCCATGACTTTGGTGACCTGGCCGGCCGTCCCCGCAGCATCGTTCTGACCAAGCAGGCCCTACAATGGCCTTGGAGGAAAGTTGGAAAAGAAGATTTTCTGGATCATTTTTGTCGGGCTGAGCCTGTTGGCCGACGTCTTCCTGCCCTTCTTCTGGGGCATGATCGCTACCCTGCCTATCGTTGTGCTCAGCTGGTGGCTGGTGTACCGCAGTGGCTGGCTGTGTTGAAGCAGTTGCCAGTGGCCAGTTGCCAGCCTGCAGTTCTGAGTAAGGCTCCGGGCTATGTTTCGGAAGGGCGCGGCTTCAGCTGCGCCGACCTCTCCGTACCTTTACCTGTCATCCCGAAAGCGCCACCGATCCCGCTTTGCGGGAGAAGAAGCGCGACCGAAGGGCCTGCTTTTCGTACTTTCTCAGCAAGCGTCATTTTCTGACGCCTGATAATTTAATAAATCCCCGCCTCGCCTTCCGGACGCGTCTTCCAGCGGCGATGCACCCATAGCCACTGCTCCGGATACTGCCGCACATAGCCTTCAATCGCTTTGGTAAACGACGCCGTGTTTGCGGCCACATCGGCAGCATCGTCACCGGTGCGCACCAGTTCGAGCATGGGGTCAAAACGAATGCGGTACTTGCCCAGCTTTTCGTCCCAAATGGAAAACGCCGGCACCACAGCGGCATCAGTGCGCAGGGCCACGCGGGCCACCCCGCTGGCCGTGCAGGCCAGGTGCCCGAAGAAGTCCACGAACACACCCTGGGGAGGAGTCATGTTCGTGTCCATGAGGACTCCGACCGTCTCGCCCGCCTTCATCGCGCTCAGCAGGCCGCGGGCAAAGTCCTGCTTGTCGAAGGTGGTGTTGCCGTGCAGCGTGCGATAGCGCCGTATCAGGGCGTCGAGGTAGGGGTTATCCAGAGGCCGGACCACGATGTGCAGCTTGTGCCCGTAAAGCGAATGCGCGAACGAGCCTACCTCCCAGCCGCCCAGGTGCGCCGTCAGGAACAGCACACCCTTGCCACGCTGCTCGGCAGCCAGAAAATTCTCCAGGCCATCGTAGACCGCCACCTGGGAGACGTTTTCCCGTGTGTAGCGTGGAAACCGACAGACCTCAGCCAGCAGGCGCCCCAGGGAGGTGAACACGCCGCGCACAATGCGCCGGCGCTCGGCTTCCGGCATTTCCGGCAGGGCCAGCTGCAGATTGCGCATGGCCACCCGGCTCAAGCGGGGATGCAGCAGCCGGACGGTCTGGCCCAGCATGATGCCCATTGCCCGGGCCAGTGGCCGCGGCAACCCGCCCAGTATTCGGACCAGCACCCACACCGGCGCGTACTCGAGGCGATGCCGCATTCAGGAAAGCGTGACGGTACCATCGGACACCACTTTTTTCAAACTGCAAGGTGCGGCCCGTCTCTTAGAAATTCGGCGGTTGGCTCCCGGCCCTTGTAGGTTGCTCGATTGCTCGAGCCATCGTATGGCCGGCCCGAACCCTATAATGGGTGTTTTTCCAGGGGAGCGTTCATGAGCAACTGGTTCTACCGTAGAGAATTGCGGGATAGCGCCGCCAGATGTGGCGCGTTAACTCTCGTCGCCCTCGGCGCCTGTCTGCTGCTTTCTGCCTGTTCCGCCAACAGTCCGGGGAGTATCGAAACCATGGTGGCGCAGGAGGCCAAGCGCGTCGCCATTGCCGGCAAAAGTCTGAAGAACCCCTTGCCCGATACTCCCGCAGTGGTGAAAACCGGCCAGGAACATTTCAGCCATCATTGCCAGGTTTGTCACGGGTTGGACGGCCACAACACGGGCGTGCCCTTCGCCAACAAGATGTCGCCCAATATTCCCGAATTGAGCGACCACAGCGTGCAGGACTTCACCGACGGCCAACTGAAAATCATCATCCAGAACGGCATCCGGTTCAGCGGCATGCCGGGCTGGCAAGGCATATTGGATGATAACGAGATGTGGGCCATGGTGCGCTTCATCCGCCATCTGCCGCCCAAAGGCAGCCTGGGCGTGCCCGCGGTGTTCCAGGAATCAGAAGAGGAACACCATCACGAGGAAGGAGAACAGCACCACCACTAATGAGCTTGTTCGAAATTGGCGATTGAAGGTTTTCGATTGACGATTGAAACCCGCCCTGTGAATCGCGATGGCGGAACGAGAAAAGACTCCATCAATCGTCAATGGTAAATCTACAATCGTCAATTGTTTTACTTGGCCGCTTCGGTGGCGAATTTGCTCAGCGAAACCATGAGCGGCCGCGCGCCCTCGGGCGACTGGATCTCGCCGGTCAGCGAAGTGCGGAAGGGTACCATGCGCCCGTAGAACTCGCGGGTGCTGGATTTGTCCTGCTTGACCACGGCCCCGTTGAGGCTCACGCCGGCGAACACACCACGCGCCCGCGAATAAGTGAGAATTTCTGCGCGCATCTTCCAGTCGGTGTCGCCCTCGGCATGGCGGCCCACCGGTCCCGCCGCCGCGGAAGCATCGGCGCCCACCTGGAACTTGCTGGAGAGCAGGTTGCGCATACCCTTCTCGTTCATCACCAGCATGATCAGGTCCACCGCCTGGCCGCCAATTTGGAATCCAAAGCTGCCGCCCTTGACGGTGAAGAAAGCGGGCGCGCTCCAGCCCTTGGGGGTACGGCAACTGGCCACGCCGCGGCCGTAGCGGCCGCCGAAGATAAAACCGCCCTTAAGCATGGAGGGCACTACCGCCACACATTGCGCCGAACCCATCACTTCCATGGGAATGCCTTTGTCGGGCGCCGACATGATCTCGTTGATCACCTCGGAGGCAGCCTGCACCCGCTCCACCGCCTTGCTCTGGTCGGCGTTTTCACTGGCCGCGGTTTGGGCAAACGCGAACGTGGCAGCGCAAATCACAGCTGCAGCGATAAATGTCTTCATCCCCTACCTCCACCGGAACCGCCCGCGCGCTCAGCCGTCGAACGGGCACTACATAGGAAATACCCCAAGTGGGCGGCAGGTCAAGGGCTAGACCGAAATAGCGGTGAAAAAACACCTGGCGAGGAAACAGCAACCCAAAATCTGCGACCACGGAGGACGGACACCAGGGAAAACGGTCAACATGGTTGAAGAATTCTGACCGAACCAGGTGGGCTCAGGCGATAAACATACCAGCAACAGATAGCAGCTCAGAAACCTCTGCGTCCTCCGTGGTTGTGGTTTGGAACTGGAAAGGCAAAAAAAGCGGGGCCGAGATTGTGACCCTTCATCAATCCCGACCCCGTCTCCCAGGTTCTGTGGTAGGTGAGTGCAGTATGGAGTCGAGGGAAAAAAGCGGCAAGGTTACCAAGGGGAGGTGTCCTTGGTAACGCCCGCTATTTCGCCGTTACCAGCGAATGCGTGATGGCATGCACCGAGAGAGCGATGCGATTCTGCACTCCCACTTTGCGCATCAGCTTGGCCACGTGCGCCTTCACCGTGCGCTCTTCAATGCCCAGCGCCGCCCCAATCTCCTTGTTGGAACGGCCGGCCACCAGCATCTCCAGCACTTCTTTTTCACGGTCGGTAAAGGTGACTCGACCGGCGGGGAAAATACGCCCAGGCGAGGAACTCACGCGCTCAATGAACATGGAGAGTACGCGGCGCGGCGCCCACACCGAGCCCTGGTTGACGATGCGGATGGCCTGGGTGAATTCCGCCGGCGCTGCCGCCTCATCCACGTAGCCCTTGGCGCCCGCGGCTATGGCCTTGAGAATGGTCTCTTCGTCGGCGCCCGAGCCGGTCACGATGATGCGCAGGTCGGGGCGGGCCGCTTTCAGGCTGGCCATCGTGTCAAACAGGTTGGGCCCCCCGCGGCTGCCCAGCAGCACCAGGTCAATTCCCTCCTGGTGGGCCAGCTCGGCCACGCTTGAGGAGACGAGCTCAAAATCCGGCTCGGAATCGAACAGGGCGCGGAAGCCTACAAAGCGCAGGGGATCGCTTTCCACCACGGCGATGCGTATGTGCGGTTTCTTCGCCGGTTTTGCCGCCGGTTTCATAGTTTATCCTTCTGGGGGTTGGCGCTAGCATAGCTGTATTTGTTGAACTTGGAAAGAGGACGGAACTCCATAGGACAATATACGCGGCATCAAAATGGTAGGAGGATGGAATTGGGGGAAAAACCATGAACCGAGGTCCAAAGCCAGTTTTCGCGATTTTTCTCAGTCTTCTGGCAGCCAGCCTGATGAACGTGGCTGCCGGAGCCCAGACCGAACCGCCGGCCACACCGGCCACCGCCCAGACCCCTTATCAGCCCAAATTCCGCGGCGACCCCGCCAAGTCTGAGGCGGAATACCTGATACTGGGCTATATGCGCACCGTTACCCGGGCGGAAAAGGTCTACTTCAAGCGGCACAACGAGTACGCCCCCTCCCTGCCGGCACTGGCCGGGACCGCCTCCTTCACCAAGCGCATGGCGCATGCTACCCAGCGCGGCGACTACACCATCCACTACCGGGCTAAGAAGGATACTTACACCCTTGTGGCTACCCCGCTGCAGATTGGCCCTGACCATAGGGCTTTCTACGCCGATGAGGATGGCAAGCTCCGAGTGGAGGAGGACAAGCCGGCGGGTTCCAAGTCGCCGCTTTTGAAGTGACGCTCAGGCGGAGCCACCGGGACGAATCTCCACTGCCCGGCCGTTGCGGAAGGTGATTTCCATGGGCTTGCCCCCGTTGGGGAACTGCACCGTCTTCACTTCAGGTTCGTCGGAAGGCTGTGGCACGCCCATGCCCAGGGCAAAGCTTACCTGAATCTCATCCATGCCGGGCTTGGCCTGGTGCTGGTCAATGGCCTGCCACACCTCCTTGGGCCAGACGTTGTAAAGCTGGTGCGGGTCCTGGATGAAGAACATCTCGTCGGAATAGATCCGGTAGTCGCCCCCCTTGAGCACCCCGATGGGCACGGCGAAGCTCTTCCCGCTTTTCTGGAACACGGCTATTACCTGGCGCTGGTCGCGTGCGCCCGGGGTGGCGTCGGTGACCACCTCCCGGATGTTGAGCTTCTCAATAGGACCCAGCAGGCCGGCGTCATGGGCGAAATCCGCACGGTGCCGGGCCGAGTCGTAGGGATAGTAGTAGTACCTGTAGCCCTCTTTCACCCATGCCGGCTGCTGGGTGAGCTGCCGCGCTGATTTCAGGTCGTAGGGGTAAAGCTTCTTGGGGACCACGTAGTACGTGGGATCGAGAGGGGGCGCAGCCTTCGCCTTGGCCTGCTGTGCCGACTCGTGGCGCTCACGAAAGATGATGACCAGGCGCACCGCGGCTCCGATGAGCGCCACCGCCAGAAACACCTGGATGTATTTGCGGGTTTCGGCTTTCATGTTTGCAGTGTAGTCAGCAGCTGGTAGTTGGAAAAACCCCTACACCTGCTACCAACTACCAGCTGCCAGCTACAGGGGTTAAGGTCTTATTCCCACCTACCTAGGACATTCCCTCAATATTCGCTGTGCTCGGGTACGGGCACAATAAGCTCACTTTTGCCTCAAAATCCAATCTAATCCGCTCCCGCTTTTGCACAAAATCCTGGGGGAAACGATGCAAGGGAGGGAGCGTGGGTTGGGAACACTCCCCGGCAGCCGCGAGCGGCCGGGGAGTTTGTTTTTTGGCTGTCGGCTCTGGCCTTTGCTGCGTTGGCCTTTGAGCCCGTAGTTAGACGCTGGTAGCTGGCAGCTGCTACTCCGTCACCATTTCTCGCCAGGCGCGGCTGCCGCTGCGCGCCGCCTCCTCCGCCACCCGTTCCCCTATGGCCGATAGCGCCGAGAAGATGCGCACCCCACGGTCAATATAGACGGGCGCGTCCTGCCAGATAGTTTCAAAGGCTTCCGGGTATTCCGAGGCCAGCACCGCCAACCCGGCGGCGGCTACGATCATGCCCGGGGCCTTGCGCCCGCCCAGTAAGAGCAGAGCGCCTGCTCCCAGGGAACCAAAAACCACTGCCCGCTTCCAGCCTTGCATTCCTGCCTCCAGCCCTGCCCGGCTCTACCGCTTGAGTCTGCTGAGGATATCATGGCTTCTCTTGAAATTATCCTGCAAAGGATTAGAGCCGCACCGCGGCAATGCTGTTGCTCGCCGGGTTCCTGCCCTCCCCTTTACACTGCATGTAAACTGAGACGCCTTATCCCGGAGGAACCGTGCCACGAAAGACTCTTTGCGCCCCAGTGATGATTGTTCTGTTCGCCGCCACTCTGGCCTTCGCCCAGAACCCACCTCGGGCTCGCGATTTAGGGGTTCCCTTTGATGGCACTCCGGGGCCGCTCAACGCCATTACCGACGTTGCCGGGGTGCAGGTGGGCAATACTACCCTGATCTCGGGCGACGGGCCGCTTAAGGTTGGGGTTGGGCCGGTACGTACCGGGGTAACCGCCGTCCTGCCCCGCGGGCGTGATAATAGCGATCCCGTCTTCGCCGCCTGGTTCACCGAGAACGGCAACGGCGAGATGACCGGCACCACCTGGGT
>DASVBI010000462.1:0-4611 GCA_036375915.1 Terriglobales bacterium
ACGCGACACCCTTCGGGACTAAAGTCCCGAAGGATGCCGCCCAATTCTAAGGGAATTCCTACTGCCTGCTCACCTCCAGCAGCAGGTGCTCGGGAAAACTGGTGGTCAGCGTCGCCGTGTCTCCCTTCGCGGTTACCGTTCCCAGGTCTTTGTCGCTGGCGTAATCCGCCACGTGGTAGGTTCCGGGCTGCAGGCCGCGCAATTGCACCTCTCCCTGGTAGCCCTTCGACCCGTCCGGGGCAAAGAAGGCGTAGTACATCTTGCCGTCCTTCTGGATGGCGTAGCCCTCCGGCACGTCATAACCGATGGTGTACAGGTTTCGGAACGAGCCCTTGGACAGCATTTTCTGGTTGTAGATGCCGATCCACTTCTTCCACCACTCTTCCTTGCTGGGGGTGAGGGCCACGTCCTTGAAGTGGGGACCGGGGTCAGGCCACACGAACTTGGTGCCGACCACGCCGCCGGTGCCGATGGTGGAAGCGAAGTCGCGGCCGATGTCGCTTTCCTGGTTGGCGCCGGCGAAATTGATTCTGGTCAGCTCCACGTGGTCGCCATACACCGCGGCCTCCGGCCCGAGCAGCGCTTTGTACATCTTGATGCGCCGCCGCACCTGGGTTGAGCCCACGGGATCGGCGGTGACTGCCTGATCCATGTAGGGCAGCCAGGCCAGGCTGGGCGGGGTGCCGCAGGGGCAACTCTGGGTCACGCTCTCCGGCTTCAGCGAGCGTGAGGTCTCATAAATGATCTTGTAGACCTCGGCCATGGCATTCACCGACTCTTGCGGCGACTTGTGGTGGTGCTTGGGGTTGTAGCAGGCGGGCACGGTGTAAATGTTGTCCAGCTTGGAGCCATCGAAGCCCCAGTCGCGGATAAAGCGCTCGGTCAGTTGCCGGTAGTAAGCCTGCACTTCCGGCAAGGAAGGATCGAGTACCGCCAGGTTGCGCACCATGCGGGCGTGCTTGCCGTTCTTGTCGAGAATGAGCCAGTCCGGGTGCTCCTTCACCACCTGCGCGATGCCGTAGCGGTGCGACTCGTAGCGGCCCTGGCCATCTTCCACCGCCAGCGGCAGCCACCAGAGCTGCGCGTACATGCCCTGCTTGTGGAAGTCGGCCACCATCTTCTTCATGGAGTCGCCGGGGAAGGTATCCTTACGCGGCTCCCAGTCGCCGTAATTGTTGAACCAGCGATCATCGAGGGTCGCCCACTTGATGCCCATTTCTTTCAGCTTGGGCACGGTGCCCAGCATCTCCTTGGGGGTGACGTTGAACTCGTAACCCCAGCCGCACCAGGCAACGTTGTAGGCCTCGCTGGAAGGCTTAGGCAGATTCCAGCCCTCCCGCTCCAGCGCATTGGAGTAGAGCCGCAAGGGCTCGTAGTAGTCGCCGCTATAGACGGACACAAAGCTGCGCGGCGTGGAGTAAGTGTCGCCTGGCTGCAGGGTCGCGCCAGGCTCCACTTGCAGGTCGCCGTTGATGCGGCCATCCTCCGCCACCTTCACCGGCAGCGACAGCACCAGGGGCAGAGTTTCCAGGTGCCCAATGGCTTCGCCTACTGAGGCGGTCCAGAACGCCGCCACCGGAATACCGCCGCCGAGTCCGTTCTTGAGCTGCGCGCCCATCAGGTTGGGCTGGGTAAATTTTTTGGAGATGTGAATCACGTCGTCTTTGCCCCAGTTGTAACTGGAGCCCTGAAACGACCACAGGTCATAGGGTGCGGCATCGGAACTGGTCAGCGAGGCGTCGAAGCGATGGCGCTGAGCAACCGCCTGGTCGAGCGCGAAGGGCTGCGAGCCCGCATTTTTGTATTGCACCGTGGTAACGGCCAGGTTGGGAAAGTCGTCATAGACCTCGATGGCAAAGGTGCTCTGCAGCCCCGGCACGGAAGCGGCCTGCCCGGGAATCTCCACCCGCCGGCCGCGGCCCAGCTTGCCGCGGGCGCCGGTAATTCTGGTTTGGCTGAAATCCAAGGCGAAATCAACCTGCTTCCCGCCGCTGACCAGGAAGTCGCTGCCGCCCTGGGGTGAGTCCAGCGTGAGTTTCTTGCCTTCTTTGAGCAGGGCGGCCTGCACATAGCCGGAGGGCAGCACGTTGAATTCCGCGGTGGTGGTGCGGATGAGCACCGGTCCGCCGGGATGAACGGTAATGGAAACCGGAGAGGGCCCGCCTTCTTCCGGGGCCGCCTGGATTACCTTCTGCGATGGCCGCGAACAGGCGGGCATGACGAGGAGAAGACCAACAATCATGAGAAACAAATGCGGCATTCGCCGCTCTAACAAGGCCGTTTTCATTTCGTACCTCCAGATGAAGACGCTGGCAATCCCTTGAACTGGGCAAAAATTCGCTCTGCATTGCGATGATAGACCTTCTGCAGCACCGGGTCTGGCAGCTTCATGCCATAAATTTTCCAGCGCCCCTGCCCGGGATAGCCGTAATAGTCAAAGTATTCGTCGTCGGTTTCCAGCCAGCGAAAGTAATTGTGATACATCTCCAGGCTGGGCGGGGAATCGGTGCCGAACAGGATGCGGTCCTGGTACTTCAGGAAAAATTCGCGGGCCCGGCGTGGCTGCCGGCCCAGTTCGGCCTCGCGCGCTCCAAACTCGGTCATCACGTTGGGCAGGCGGTCCAGCAACTGGGAGACGTAATCGAGCTTCTCCGGCCAGTTGGCCACGTGCAGGGAAATGAAGGTGGTGTGCGGATGCTTGGCGAACATGTGGTCGCGCTGGGCCATTACTTCTTCTTTGCTGGGGAAGCCGTGGTCGTAAAAGCTCCAGTCGGGGTGCTCGATCAATTCCTCATAGCGCTCGTTTTCGCCGTTGATGGGATGGAAGAAAGCTTCGGGATCGGTAACGTGAATGGCCACGGGAATTCCCAGACGCCCGCATTCCTCCCACACCGGATCCAGCCGCGGGTCGTCCACCGGGATCAGCTTTCCAGACTTGTCGCGGTCCTGCAGTCCCAGGTCCTTCAGCACCTTCAGGCCGCGGGCGCCGCGGCGCACGGCATCGTCCAGGTCGGCCACCATGCCCTTAGGGTCGTCAATCTTCGAATAATCAATTTGGGTGAACACCATGAAGCGCCCAGGGTAGGGCTTCACCATCTCATCTACGACATGCTGCAGTTTTTCACCCCATTGGCCAGTCAGGATGACCACCGTGCGCACGTTGGCCGCGTTCATGACTTGGATGACCTTTTCCGGCGGCATGTGCTCGTCAATGCCCATGGCGTCATTGACATGGTTGTGCACATCAATCACCGGGAACTTGGCGCGCTCGATGGGGCTGACGCGCGCGTGCAGCATGGACTTGGGGTGGAAATCGCGCAGCAGCAGGGTCTCGCGTTCCTTGGCATTGGGCGCTGATTTGTAGCTGATTTGCCCTTGGTTTTGATCCTGCGCGAGCAGCAGGGAAGCTGATAATAGAGCGGCAACAACGAGGGTACGGGGCATGTAAGACCTCGACTTGTGGCGCCGGCATCTCGCCGGCTGTGTGGCGGGCGTCCCGCCCGCCCCTGCCGTTAATCGCTTTGCGCTGGCGTTGTCGGCTTCTCCGTGGGCGGCGTCCAGCGCTTGTTCTCTGTGGGCGTGAACATTTTGTTGACCGCCGAACCGCTCACATTCACGGTGAATGTTTTCTCCGCCGGCACTCCGTCCACGCCATCCACGGTCAAGCGCGCAGTGCGCTCGCCTTCGATGGTGTAAGTGTGGTGCGCACTGGCGCCGTCCATTTTTACTCCATCGCCGAAGTCCCAGTGATAGGCGACTGCCGGCGTGCCTTTCTCATCCGCCTTGGCGACGAAGGCGAGGGTCTCGCCCATCTTGGCTTGCGGCGGAACCTCCGCGCTGATTGCCGGGGCAGCGGCGGAGACGGAAGCATCCACAATCTTGATCACGCGGACCGAATGCGGCGGCTGATTGTCCAATGCCAGCGAGCTGTTGTTGATGGCCACCGGCTTTTGCTCATCCAGGACATCAAGCGCCTGGTATTGCCCGCCCGCGGGCAGTTTCAGGCCGGCCATGGTGAAGGTGTGCGACGTGGGCTGCTCGGTCCAGTTGAACACTGTCAGGATGGACTGGTGAGCATCCTCGCGCAGGAAAAAGATGCTGGGCATCTGGTCTTCAGGGCGATAAGTCATGAGGTCCAGCGGCAACGATGCGCGGCCCAGGCGCGCCAGGTTGAGCAAGTCCTGGTTCTCCACCAGCGCCATGCGGTCGGCATCCTGGCCCAGCGTGGGCATGTCATCGCCGATTTCGTACATCCCCCCGGAGACGGCGGAGAGCACAATGGACACCTTGGCTTCATCCAGGGTAAGTGGCGTCTGCCCGCCATGCCACGTGTGCTCGGGTATGGTTTGCCGTGAAACCGAGAAGGCATCGGGATCGCTGATGAAGAAATTGCGGTTCATGTAGTAGCGGGCGGCAATGCCCGGCGCCGCTTCCCGGCTGGCGACAAACGCGTGCCCGGTGTCCAGGGAGATGCGGCCGGTGTCCACAATCCCCACCGGGTTGAGCATGGGGCTTCCGTCCTTGTCGAGAAGCACATGCTCGCCAACCGCCTGGCGGATCACCTCCAGCCCGATGCGCTGTGCCTCCAGGGCGGTGGTGTTGGGCCGGAAA
>DASVBI010000620.1:0-8582 GCA_036375915.1 Terriglobales bacterium
TTGACTTGATTTTCTACTCCGCTTCCGTTGCGAGCCCGGTACAGCCGCATTTTTTTGATGTATTCCGCCACCGGATCGGGCACCAAGCGCGCCAGCGAACGCCCGCTCTCCGCAGCGGCGCGAATCTGGGTGGAGGAAACAGGCACGTTCACGCCCTCCAGAAAATGAATGTGGGCGCGGCCCAGCACCAGCTCGCCCTGCGCCGGCTGCTTGCGAAAGGCCTGGCTCACCGCCTGCTTGGGGCGAATGCCCTCAGGCAGGGCCTCCGCCACCTGGGCCAGGCTGAATCCGGGGCGGCTGCCCACGATGAATTCGGCCTCGCTGAGCAGCGCCTCGGGCTCCTTCCATTGCGCGATCTTAAGGAAAGCATCAATGCCGATGATAAAAAACAGGCGATCGCTCTTACCCAGGGTGCGCTTAAAGCGGCGTACCGTGTCAATGGAATAATTCACGCCCGGGCCGGGGTGGTGCATGTGTCCGCGCTCCGGCTTGGCGCTTTTGCGCGGGCGCGGCATCTCGACCAGATCGCGGGGATGGTTGGCCGGTTCTGCGTTCGGCGCTTCCAGGCGCGACGGATAAAAAGCCTTCTCCCCCAGGGTGGCCAGCGCGAGCATGGCATAGCGATCTTCAAATGAGGCCAGGGGCGCTCCGGAACGCAGGGGCGGCACACTGGCCGGAACGAAGTGGATTTGCTTCAGGTCGAAGCGCTGCTGCGCCGCCTGGGCCAGCGCGAGATGACCTTTGTGCACGGGATCGAAGGTACCGCCGAACAGGGCGATATTCATGAACTACGTTCGGTTCTCAGCAGTAGTTTCGCGTTAATTGGCGAAGGTTGCAAGGGGGGAGAATGGCTCCGCTGGGGCTAAGGCCCAAGTTATTTTGCGATGTTTTTCGGTGAAAGCCGGCAAGACGCCGGCGCTACTTTCGTTCGGCCAGGGCCTCGCTTTCATGCTGGCGCAGCTCCTCCAGGCGGCGGGACATGGCCAGCTTGAGCTGCTCGACGCCCTCGCCGGTAGCAGCGGAGATGGGGTATAGCTCCAGCCCATGCTTTTTGGCGTAGCGGCGCAGCTTGGCCAATTTTTCCTTGTTGGCGATGTCCATTTTGGAAGCCACCAGCAGCATGGGCTTGTCTTCCAGATGGGCGCCAAAGCTCTTCAATTCGCCGGTGATGACTTCCACATCGTGCAGCGGGTCGGGACGGCCGCTGGAATCGGATACATCCACCAGGTGCACCAGCAACCGGGTGCGCTCAATGTGGCGCAGGAACTGCGTGCCCAGGCCGGCGCCGGTGTGGGCGCCTTCAATGAGCCCAGGAATGTCAGCCACCACAAAGCTGACCTGGTCAGGATCACCAGGCGCGCCGAGTGCGACCACGCCCAGGTTGGGCTGCAGAGTGGTGAAGGGGTAATCGGCAATTTTGGGGCGCGCCGCGGAGATGCGTGAAATCAGGGTGGACTTGCCCACATTGGGATAACCGACCAGGCCGACATCGGCGAGCAGCTTGAGTTCCAGGCGGTAAGCTCGCTCCTCACCCGGGCGGCCGGGTTCACACTCGCGTGGCGCCTGATGGGTAGAAGTAGCGAAGCGGGCATTGCCGCGTCCGCCGCGCCCACCGCGGGCGATGACCAGGCGCTCATCAGGCAGGGAGAAATCGTGCAAGCGCTCGCCGGTGTCGTCATCGTAGACGATGGTACCCACCGGCACCTTCAGCACTACGTCGGCCCCGTCGCGCCCTTTACGATTGGAGCCTTCGCCGTGGCGGCCGCGCTCCGCGTTGTACTCGGGATTGAAGCGGAAGTGGACCAGGGTGTTGTGACGCTCGCTGGACTCCATGACCACGTCGCCGCCCTTGCCGCCGTCGCCCCCCGAAGGGCCGCCGCGAGGCACAAACTTCTCCCGCCGGAAGGCCATGCAGCCGTTGCCGCCATCACCTGCTTTGACGCGAATTTTGGCTTCGTCTATGAACACTCAGAAAATCTCACCGCCGAGACGCAGAGGGCGCAGAGAAAACAGATTCAAAAAATCGTTGCTTGAAATAGAAAGGGCCCCGAAACAGCACGAGGCCTGAACCAAATCGAATTGAATTCAAATCTCTCGGCGTACTCTGCGTCTCGGGAATCAGGACTCAGGAACGGGTTCGACCAACACGAACTTACCCATGGAGCCTTTGTCCACGAACTTAAGGCGGCCGCTGACCTTGGCGAACAGGGTGTCGTCCTTGCCGCGGCCGACGTTCAGGCCGGGCTTAACTCGCGTGCCCCGCTGGCGCACGATAATGGTGCCGCCAGGGACAACCTGGCCGCCGAAGGCTTTGAACCCCAGCCGCTGCGAATTGGAATCGCGGCCATTGCGTGAACTGCCTAATCCTTTTTTGTGGGCCATAAAAGCTCCTAGCTGTCTGGCTGACTAGCTACCTAGCCCGCCTGAATATCGAAGTCGTACCTTCCGCGCTGAGTCCCGACTACTTTTTCTTCTTGCGAGCAGCCGAAGCTTTCGACTTCGACGTCGTGCTCTTCTTTCCCTTGGCCTTTTTCGCTGCGTGGGCCTGGGGACGCGCGCTTTCGGTTTCTTCGCCCGCCTCACCTTCAGTCTTGGGAGCTGCTTTTCTCGGCTTAGGCTTGCGCTCCGGCTCTTCCGGGGCAGTGAAGCGCTGACCGTCGAAGCTAATCTCCGTGATGCGCACCGCGGTGTAAGGCTGGCGATGGCCGAACATCTTCTTGTACTGCTTTTTGCGTTTGTAGTGGAACACCAGCACCTTGTCGCCGCGGCCATCGCCCAGCACGCGGCCGGTGACGCTGGCTTCCGACTGCGGCCGGCTGGCTTCACCCTCAGCTCCGGACACCAGCAACACCTCGGAGAACTGCACGTTGTCGTCCTGGCGCTGCCCGTCGGCCAGCTTTTCCACCCGGATCACATCGCCGGGCGCTACGCGGTACTGCTTCCCCCCGGCACGAATGACTGCGTACATGATGCCTCTCTCGGTTTTGGACTCCCAGGCGCACGTCCGGCGCAAGGGAAGGGCGCAATTTTTGCTTGCTGTGTTCCGCGCTGCCAGCCTGCGGGCAACGGCCCGTCCCAGAACGGGGCGGCAGATACAGGCAAACCTAGTTATTTTAGCGTTTGCCGCGGAAAAGCGTCAAACAGCAATTCCCAGTTGCCAATCAGAGCCCATGGTCGGACGGGCGGGAAATTCCTCCGAGAGGTTTCAAGGTTTTGCAGGTTTTCAAGTTTCAGAGACCCTCGTCGTTGAAGCACTACCCGCCGGAGGCCTTGAGATCTTTAAAGGGGGTGTGGTACGAAAACGGAAAACGTGCGACAATCCGCGCCGCCGACGGCCCTAAACACTTCCAAATGAGGAGGACTGCCATGCGGAGTTCGGCTCTCGTTACTCTTCTAGTGTTATTCGCTTTGATTGTTCCAGCCTTCAGCCAGCAACATGCGGCTAAGGGGGCTGCCGCCAATTCGGCGGCTGGCGCCAAAGCACCAAGTAAGGCACTAATGGACGCCATCTGGGCGGGGTGGAGTTCGGGCGATCCCGCCAACGTCGCCAAGTACTATGCCAAGGGTGCACACGTTTTCTATGACATCACTCCGCTCAAGTACAACAGCTGGGCGGAATACGAGAAGGGTGTAGCTGGGGTAATCTCCGGTTTCCAGTCGCTGAAGGGGACGGTCAATGATGACGCCCAAATACACCGCCACGGCAGCCTGGCGTGGGGCACCGCCACCGTCCATCACGTGGATGTGATGAAGGACGGGAGCAAGAGGGAGGGCGACTTTCGCTGGACGGTGATATGGGAAACCAATGGGTCCGAGTGGCTGATTGTGCATGAACACGTCTCCGCGCCTCTGGCCACCCAGTAAGTCTGAGCCCGGGCAGCCATCGAAAACCGCAGCGGCGGAATCGAACTTAGCAGGATGAACCATTATCATTTTGCTGCTCTGACCGCCCTGATGGGGCTCTCGTTCCTGAGCGCCGGGGTGGCCACCGTTCTAGCCCGGCAAAGAGTTGAGAGCTGGTACCGGGCCTGCAATCGCCCCAAGGAGGTACCACCGCCGCCGGCCTATGGCTGGCTCTGGAGTTTCGCCTGTCTGCTCATGGGAGCGGCAGCCTGGCTGGTGTGGCTGAGCGGCCCGCAGTGGGGTGTGCCCTGGGTGCGCGCGGGTATGCTTCTTTACTTTGTCATGCTGGGGCTGAACGTCCTGTGGTCGGGCCTGTTCTTCCGCATGGCGCGTCCAGGCGCCGCATTCGGGGCTGTCTTGGCGCAGGAACTGGTCACCCTGGCGGCTGTGATCGTGTTCTGGAAGATCGCCATGCTGGCCGGCGCTCTGCTCATTCCAGTGCTGCTGTGGACCGGCTATATCGCCCTGCGGAGTCTGCTGTGGTGGCGCCATGGAAGGCAGTTTGGCCCGGTCGAGTCAGAGGGCGCTGTTCCATCCCCTCGCCTGGCGGCCTAAAAATTCAGCATAGGTCCTGTTCCATAATGCCGCAGAATCGCATCCAAGAACCATCCCGGCCAGAGTTCCGGGCACCAAATACATGGGGGTTAAGTGAGCCGCCACTATCCAAGTTTGCGCATTTTCATGCTGCTGTTGATGGGCTGGAGCCTGCAGTGTGCCGCCCAAGCGCAGAGCGAGGCTGCTCAACAACGTTGTTTGTCGGCAACGGGGACACAGCTTCATGACGATGCAGCGGCGCTTGGGCATGGGCTGGTGGCAGCTCCGCGCAACGCTATTCGCCCGCGAAATCTGAAGTGGGAGCTCCCTATAGCAGCCGCCACCGGGATTTTCATCGCGGAATTGGATCAGCCGGTAGCCACACACAACCAGTCTCTCAACCGCCAGAGCACTCTCAGCACCTGGTCGAATGTGGGTTTGGGGGTGGAACTGGGAGCTGCGGGACTGATGTGGGCTGATGGCTGCGTTCATTCCCATCAGAGCCTGCGTGAAAATGGCTTCACTGCCCTGGAGGCCGCGGGGGCTGCTGCCGGCATTAACGAGGTGTTCAAAATAGCCGCTAACCGGCAATATCCTTACGGGGCACACAGCACCGGCGAATTCTGGGAAAGCGGCAAGTCGTTTCCTTCGGGCCACTCAGCGGCCAGCTGGGCGTTCGCCAGCGTACTGGCGCATCGTTATCCGCACAACAAATGGGTAAAGTGGGGGGCTTACGCCTTTGCTACGGCAGTGAGCCTGTCGCGCATACCTGCCAAGAAGCACTATCCCTCCGACATCCTGGTGGGCAGCACCATTGGATATGTGACGGGCGCATATCTGGCGGGAAGGTAAAGTCAGTGGTCAGTGGTCAGTCGAAAAGCTACCTGCGCGGTCTTCTGCAGTGCAATTGACGAACTTGCTTCGTTCCCATAATTTCGCGGCCGGAGGGTGGCCGCTTACTCCTGCGGCGGGGGGGACGGCTTATCGGGGATAGCCGCGTCCTGTTTCTGGTGACAGTTCTGCCGGAGGTCCACCGGGACCACGGTTTCGCGTCCGTGATAGTCGGCGTAGAAGGAGAGCGGCATGCGGGCGCGCTCGCTGAGGCCGACAAAACGGGCGAGGCCGCCGGTGTTAGTGCCGATCTGCAAGTCGAGGCGGTGAAAGCCGCCAAAGCCGTAACGGATGTGCACGGAAACTTGTGCTCCGTAAACGGGTTTGCCCGCCGAGTCAATCACCCGGACCTCCACCGAGCAGCCACCCAGGTTGCCGCTTATTTCCGGCACCTTCTCCGCGGCATTGGAGGGCGAGTCCTTCTCTCCCTCGGCGGAGTTGTTCTGCGATTGGGACGGAGTGTTCTGGGCGGCGCACACCCAACTGAAAATGAGAACAGCCATCAGCACAACCAGGGGATTCTGGCGACGTTGCACGTTGCCTCCTGCAAGCTGCATGATAACCCAGTAAGGGCAGCACTCAGCAATCAGCATTTAGCCAGCCGCGGCCAGTGCTTCTACTCCCTCAGGAATGGATTCTCACGTGCGGCAACAGGGTGCGGGAATTGCCAACCGCTAATTGCTGAACCGCCAAAGCTGCAGCTCCCGATATAATCCCCGCTATGAAGCTGGAAGAGAAGCTGGCGGAACTGAAGAAGCGCGATGGCCTGGCGGAAGAGGGCGGGGGCCAGGCGCGCCGGGAGAAGCAGCACAAGGAAGGCAAAATGTCGGCGCGGGAGCGCATCGAGTTCTTGCTCGACGAAGGCACCTTCGAAGAGACCGACAAGCTGGTGACCCACCGCTGCGCCGACTTCGGCATGCAGGAGCAGAAGTATTACGGCGACGGCTTCATCACCGGGTACGGGCGCATGGAGGGGCGGCTGGTGTTCGTCTTCGCCCAGGACTTCACCGTGTTTGGCGGCTCGCTTTCCGAGGCCAACGCGGGAAAAATTGTGAAGCTCATGGACCTGGCGGCGCGGGTGGGGGCGCCCGTGATCGGGCTGAACGACTCGGGCGGGGCGCGGATTCAGGAAGGGGTGATGTCGCTGGCCGGCTACGCCGACATCTTTCTGCGCAACACGCTGTACAGCGGGGTGGTGCCGCAGATTTCCGCCATCATGGGGCCGTGCGCCGGGGGCGCGGTATACTCGCCCGCCATCACCGATTTCGTGGTCATGGTGGACAAGACTTCCTACATGTTTATCACCGGGCCGGACGTGATCAAGCTGGTCACGCACGAAGAGGTCAGCAAGGACCAGCTGGGCGGGGCCATGACCCACAATGAGACTTCTGGCGTGGCCCACTTTCTGGCGCACGATGATGCCGAGTGCCTCTCCATGGTGCGCGAGCTGCTCAGTTTTGTTCCCTCGAACAACCTGGATGACCCGCCGCGGCGGGCCTGCACCGATCCCGTTGACCGCGCGGAAGAGCGGCTGGACTCCCTGGTGCCGGCGGAATCGAATCAGCCCTATGACATCAAGGACGCGATCACCGCGGTGGTGGACGACGGCTACTTTTTCGAAGTTCACGAGCACTACGCCAAAAACATCGTGGTGGGATTCGCCCGCCTGAACGGGCGCTCCGTGGGCATAGTGGCCAACCAGCCGGCGTTCCTGGCGGGCACGCTGGACATTAACGCATCGGTGAAGGGCGCGCGTTTTGTGCGCTTCTGCGACTGCTTCAACATTCCCCTGGTCACTTTTGAGGACGTGCCCGGATTCCTGCCGGGGACCAACCAGGAGTATGGCGGGATCATCAAGCACGGGGCCAAGCTGCTGTTCGCCTTTGCCGAGGCGACGGTGCCCAAGGTGACGGTGATCACGCGTAAGGCCTACGGCGGAGCCTATTGCGTGATGGCTTCCAAGCACATCCGCACCGATGTGAACTACGCCTGGCCGACGGCCGAAATCGCGGTGATGGGGCCGGAGGGCGCTGTGGACATTGTCTACAAGCGCGACCTGGAGAAGGCCGCCAACCGGGAGCAGATGCGACAGGAGAAGATCGAGGAATTTCGCGACCGCTTTGCCAATCCCTACGTGGCCGCCGAGCGCGGGTTTGTGGACGCGGTCATCCGTCCCCGCGATACGCGCAAGAAGCTGATCCAGGCGCTGGAGATGCTGGACACCAAGCGCGACAAGAACCCGCCCAAGAAGCACGGGAACATACCGCTGTGAAAAGCAGCAGCTAGCAGTTGGCATTTGGCCCATTGACGCTGGTAGCCGAGCTTTGCCGCCTTGTTGCTAATCCCCATTTGTCTGTCATGTTGAGCGAGGGCGCACGCCCCAGTCGAAACACCCCTACGTAGCTGGATCCACCGAGCCAATCAAGGGAGCTTCTACCGAGATCCAGAGGGGGAATGCTAAGAGAACTCCTTTGAGCTATTGTGATAGTGCGGCAGGTGTAGGGGTCCTTCGGCTCGGCCATCCGCCCTCGCTCAGGATGACATTCGAAAGAGGCCGACCTCGCCGCCCAGGTTGATGTAACCGTCAATCGAAAATCTTCAATCGTTAATTTTTCTCTGTGGCTTTGTGATTCGGTGGTGGAACAAATCAGACGCGGGCACCGGCGGCTGAACCGCCGAACTCCTCCTGATACTTCTGCCATTCGCGCTGCAATCCAGAGACGAAGCGCACGAATCTGGCATCGTTGCCGAGCGCGCGCAAATGGGGGTCGTTGCGGAACCCCGGATAATTGGGCAAGCCGTTCTTCTGGCATTTTTGCAGCAAGGCGAGCGCCTGGGCTGATTTGCCCAGGACGGCGTAGGCATCGGCAGCCACATGCCAGGTATGGTGGGTATGGGCCAGCATTTTCTTGCTGTGCAGGGCGCGGGTAAGCAACTGCTGCGCCTTGCGGTTCTCGCCGCGCTTGGCCCAGAGCAGAGCCTCGGAGGCGGTCAACAAGGGGTCCTGCACCACCTGCTGGGAGCTGCGGATGCGTTCTTCGGCCCGCTCCAACTGGCCTTCGTAGAGAAGTGCGGTAGGGGCAAACAGATTCGCCCACAGGTTGGCGCGGTCGAGGCTGAGGGCGCGGGCGTGCAGCTCTTCGGCCTTGGCAAAATCGCCAGCGCCGGTGGCTACCTGGCTCATAAAAACCAATGCGAAGGCGTCATCGGGATTGGTAGCAATGGCCTCGCCCAAAACTTCTTCCGCCTCAGAG
>DASVBI010000353.1:0-9340 GCA_036375915.1 Terriglobales bacterium
AGGCGCAGGCTGGTTCCGTTCGAGACAAAAGCCGGCGGCAATCCTTGTCAGCCTAGGGTATCTGGATGAAGGGAGGGTGCATTCCACAACTGCTGCCCAGCACGCTTCCCAGATCCAGGCGAAAGGCCTCCACTTCGGGAATAGAGGCCGCCGCCGGGACCAGCAGGTTATAGGAGACGCCGCAACAAGGGCAGCGCACGGCATCGTGCAAGGTGCGAGCGACCACCGTGCCTGCAAGTTCGAGTTGAGGTCCAGCAAGCATCGCAGGCGAGAAGGCAATCGGATTAAACACGATCGGCATCAGTTCTCCTCCAAAGGGCGCAGACGCGCCACCGCCTTGCCCACGGCACTGGACCAGTGAAGTACCGCGCCCAGAGGGACTCCGTGAACCCGTTTGTGACCCACCGCTGCCATAGCCATGGAAGCAAGGCAGCCACACTGGGCGCAGTCGGGATTGCCGCCGAACTGACAGGGCGTGATCCTGGTTTTCAGGTCGGCGGATATGGTTTCGGTAATGGCGGCGAAAACACATTCCCGGGGCGAACGCGGAGGTTGCAGGAATTCGACGATCGTCTCCTGGGTCATGTCGAGCTTGGGGTAGAGTGCGGCCAGGCGTCGCAATTCGGCTACCACGAAGGCGCGCTCCTGAGGCTGCAAAATTTCAGCGTCGGCTGCGCCCTTTTGTGGGGTGAAAAAACTGAACCAAACCGCGGCAACTTCCTGCCGGGGAGTCCAGAAATCGAGAAACTCCCGCAGGTAGGTAGGTCGGGAAAGCATCTGAGAGGTAATGGTGCAGTGAATGGTAATGCGATGCCCGGTTATGTTTTTCAGAATACGCTCATAGGTGGCTGGATGCCGCCGCCGATCATGCTCGGGAGCAAGCCCGTCAATGGAAACGCAAATCTTGAGGCGGAGCAGCCACGACCAACTCTGAGGCATGGAGCGAAAAGCGCTGGTCACCAGTTGGGTGTAAACGCCACGCCTTTCCAGTTCGGGAAGCAGGACCTCCAGTTCACGGTAGCGGACCAGTGGGTCGCCACCCACGATGGAGAGGTGCAGCGGGCGATGCTTGTCCACCAGGCGAAGCACACCGGCGATCAACTCGTCGCCCTTCTTGTCGGCTAATTGCCGCAGAATCACACCGCCGCCCAGGTGAGCTTCGTCGTAGGCATAACAGCCCGGGCAGCGCAGCGGGCACTCGCGAGTAATTTCGAGGGAAAGCAGGGGTTTGTAGCCGGTGCTAATTCGCCCCCAGGCTTGAATCACATCTTTGCGGTTCACAAATCGCTCCTTGCCTGAGCCAAAGCAACAGGTTTCCCGCTCCCCGGGAGTGGTGTTGGGAGCGGGAAGGTTTGGCAGGTCAGCAGCCGAAGAGCTCTAACACAGATAGACGCAAAGCCATGGGAGGAAGTTACCAGGTGGCGGGCATGAGGTCCTCGAGGGGCCTGATCGCAGCGGCTCCGATAAAGGCGTTTTTGTCGCGACTGAGAAAAGCGTGGTCCCTTTCAAGGCGCAGCCCAGCAGAAAGACCTGCGCGAAAAGAACGGCAGCCAGGCAGGTGCGAAGGGTAGTTAGCGGCAGGTCAATATAGGGAGAGATGACAATTGCCAGGATGCAGAGCACCAGGATGAGCACCATCGTCACTAGCAGGCAGTGCTTCATGTTCTGCTTAGAGATGAAAAAGGCAGCCTGAGGTTGCACCTCGCGGCCGCCGCAACGCTGGCCTCCTTCCGGCAAACCAGCCTCGCCTCGATTACTTGATTTCCATAACTTCCTTTTCCTTGGACCGGCTCATCTCCTCCATCTTCTTGATTTCGTCATCGGTGAGGCGCTGGATCTCTTCCAGCGACCGGCGCTCATCATCTTCCGTGATCTTCTTGTCTTTGAGCGCCTTCTTGATGAGCTCGTTGCCATCCCGGCGAATGTTGCGGACGGCAGTGCGGTGCTCTTCCAGGATCTTGTGCAGATGCTTGACCATGTCGCGGCGGCGCTCCTCAGTCAGAGGGGGCACGGGAACGCGAATGATCTTGCCGTCGTTCATGGGATTGAGCCCAAGATCGCCGGCGCGGATGGCCTTTTCGATGTTGCCCAGCGAACTGGGGTCGAACGGCTGCACGGTGATGAGCTGGGCCTCAGGGGCGTGGACTTGCGCGATCTGGTTAAGAGGCATGGGGGAGCCGTAATACTCCACCTGCACGCTGTCGAGCATGTGCACGGAAGCGCGGCCGGTGCGTACTGCGGCCATCTCCCGGCGGAAATCCTCCACCGCTTTATCCATTCGCCCCTTCAGTGTGGCATAGGCTTCCTTGAGCCCGGGAATCGCCGCCATGGTTGCTTGCGCCATCGTTTCAGCCTCGCTCGTGAGATAACCGCCAAATTATAAACCCTGGGGGCTGCCACTCCTCGCCGCGTGGCGGGCGGCAAGAGTTGTGAATTGAATACCTTACGACCACTGGCAGCGCGGCCTGAGGGGCCGCCAAGGTGTGTCACCACGGTAATCAAGACTTTCGCCGGCGGGCAGGGTTATAACCCAGCGAAGTTCGCAGTATGGGGGAAAGGATCAGATATGACTCGATTGGGCAAAACTATAGCGGCGCTGGCGCTTGGCGCTTCGCTGGGGCTGAGCACCGTGGCAGTGGCGCAGACGGTATCGGATGTGAAGCACGACCGTCGCGACTTGCGGCAGGACCGCAGGGATAGGCGGCGGGATAACCGCGACCGGGTTCATGACCGGCGTGATCTGGCCCGGGACCGGGCCCAGGTTCGCCGTGACCGGAGAAACGGGAATTTTGCGGCAGCTCATGCGCAGATGCGCGACGTCCGCGCTGACAAGCGTGATCTGCGGCACGACCGTCGTGACGTCCGCCATGACCGTCGTGACATCCGGCACGATCGCCGCGATGTGCGCCGCGATGTTCACGGTAAGTAGGGCCGAACCTGGGGAAGCACAAAAGGGGGCTAGTCAGGGCTCGAGGGGGAGCGAGCCAGGACTGGCCCCCTTTGAATTGACGATTGACGATTGACGATTCAGATTAACGATTGTTAGCGTCCCTGGCGGGTTCGAGCACCAAGGCTTCCCAACTGGCGGAACTCAGGGTGGGTGACGTATGCTCGGGGCGTGCAGCGGTCTTCTGCCCAGTCTCCCACCCTCGGGCTGATCCTGGGGCTGGTCATCACCTTGCTGGCGGTGGTGGCCTACTCGTGGTACATCACGCTGCAAATCCGCGGCCTGCGCGAGCTGCAGAACAACCTGGCCGACCGCAACCGCAAAGACTCGCTGCAGCTGTTGCGCATTCAGGACGATCTCAATTCACTGGGACTGGCCATGCGCGACATGCTGGATAACGATGAGCCCTATCCCCTCACCGCGTGGGCGGCGCAGTTTGCCCGGGTACGCTCCGACCTGGAAGATGCCTTCCGCCGCGAAGAGGAGCTGGCGGCCGCGCGGCGCACGCCGGAACAGCGCGAGTACTTGGGCAAGTCGTTGCAGCAGTTCTGGAACGCGGTAGGACGGACTTTTGCTCTGGCGCAGGCGGGCAAGCAGGCGGAGGCGCGGGACCAGATCCGGCTGACGCTGCAGGCGCGGCAGGCGGCGTTGAGCACGGCGGTTGCCCGCCTGCTGGTGGAAAACAACGAGAGCGAGCAGCAGGCGGCACAGCGCGTGGGGGAAATCTACGATCGCGTGCAGCGCCAGGTGTACATTTTTCTGACCGCAATCCTGACCGCTATCCTGCTGACCAGCCTGTACGTTATCCGCTCCAATCGCAGGCTGTTTGCCCACTTGGCGACGCTTTCCGAGCAGCGCAGCGAACTGGCGCAAAAGCTCATAAGCATGCAGGAATCCACGCTGCGGGAGATTTCCCGCGAGCTGCACGACGAATTCGGGCAAATCCTGACCGCGGTGGGCTCCATGCTGGAGCGCGCCAAGAAGCATGTCCCCGAGGGATCGCCGCTGCGCGCGGAATTGCGCGAAGTTTCCGAAGTGGCCCAGAGCACACTAGAGAGCGTGCGCAGCCTTTCCCAGGCCCTGCACCCGGTCATGCTGGACGAGGCGGGGCTGGAGAGCACGGTGGAGTGGTACCTGCGCACGGTGGAAAAGCAAACCGGGATTGACATATGCTACGAAAAAACAGGAACGCCGTTCGCGGTGGAGGGCAGCGCCGGAGTGCATGTCTACCGGGTATTGCAGGAGGGGCTCAACAATGTAGCGCGGCATTCAGGAGCGCGCCAGGCGTGGGTGCGTTTGCGATTTGAGCCCGCGGCGCTGCAACTGGAAATAGAGGATCACGGCAAGGGCTTGGCCGGAAACGGCGCGCGCCCGGGAATCGGCCTGGTGGGGATGCGGGAACGGGCGGAACTGCTGAACGCGAACATACAGTTTTCGCAGCCACCGGAAGGTGGAACCCTGGTGCGGCTACTCGTCCCACGTGAGAAGTGTGAACATCATGCCTGACAAAATTACCGTCCTGCTGGTGGATGACCACGCCCTGGTGCGGCGCGGTTTCCGCCACATGCTGGAGGACCATGAAGACATCACCGTGGTGGGTGAGGCGGGCAGCGGCGAAGAGGCGGTGCGCCTGGCACAACAGCTAAGGCCGCGGGTGGTGGTGATGGACTGCGCGCTGCCGGGGATGAGCGGACTGGCAGCCACGCGCAAAATCCTGGAGATGTCCACTCGCAGCGGATCGGTAACGCCCGCCCTGCTCATGCTTAGCATGCATTCGGAAGAAACTCTGGTGCAACAGGCGCTGGCGGCAGGCGCCCGCGGCTACATTCTGAAGAGCGCCATGGACCTTGACTTGGCGGCCGCGATTCGCAAGGCGGCGGCGGGAGAAACCGTGCTCGACCCGCAACTGGCCCGGGGTTCGAGCCTGCGCGGTGAGCGCAGCCCGGGCTTGACCCAGCGCGAATTGCAGATCCTGCAGTTAATAGTGGACGGCAAATCCAACAAGGAAATCGCCGACCAGCTCCAGCTCAGCGTCAACACCGTGGCCGTGCACCGCGCCAATATCATGGACGCGCTGGGTATCCATAAGACCGCCGAACTGGTGGTTTACGCCATCCGCAACGGGCTGGTGAATATTCCGTGAACCGGCGGTCGTTTCTTCAGGGGCTGGGCGGGCTGGCGGGCGCCGCAGTTTTGCCTTGCGATCTTTGGGCAGCGCCGGTCAGTCCCGGGTTCCGCCTGGCCGACGTGACCACCGGCGCTGGCATTCATTTCCTGCATAATTCCGGAGCCTTCGGCGGGAAATTTCTTCCCGAGACCATGGGCTCGGGCTGCGCCTTCCTCGATTATGACAGCGACGGCTGGCAGGACATCCTGCTCATCAACGGCATGGACTGGCCCGCCCACAAGCGGCAGCGCACCACGCTGCGGCTCTACCGCAACAACCGCGATGGCACCTTCAGCGACGTCACCCGCAGCGCCGGCCTCGACGTGGAGATGTACGGCATGGGCGTGGCGGTAGGCGATTACAACAACGATGGCCACACGGATATCCTTGTCACTTGTGTTGGACAGAACCACCTGTTCAAGAATACCGGGCGGGGAAAGTTTATTGACGTCACACGCGCCGCCGGCCTGGGGGGCCGCGAGGCGTTCAGCACCTCGGCGCTGTGGTTCGATTATGACCGCGATGGGCTATTGGACCTGGTGGTGTGCAACTACGTGAAGTGGTCGCCGGCGCACGACGTTTTCTGCAGCCTGGATGGCACCCACAAATCCTACTGCACTCCCGAGGCCTATCGGGGCGAGACCTGCTGGTTATTCCACAATCGCGGCGACGGTACTTTCGAAGATGTGACCGCGACCAGCGGTATTTTTGACACCAGCTCCAAGTCGCTGGGCATAGCTATGCTCGACTACGACCAGGATGGCTGGCCGGACCTGCTGGTCGCCAACGACACCCAGCCCAACAAGCTCTACCGCAACCAGCGCAACGGAAAATTCCAGGAGCTCGGCGTGGAAGCCGGCATCGCCTTCAGTTCCGAGGGCAAAGCCCGCGCCGGCATGGGCGTGGATACGGGCGATTTCGATGGTTCCGGCGCCCCGGGCGTGGCCATCACCAATTTTGACAACGAAATGATCGGGCTATTCCGGCTGGGCGGGCAGCATACCTATGACGACGTTGCCCTGCAGGCGGGCGTAGGGCTGGCTTCGCGCAACACGCTTGGCTTCGGTTGCCTGTTCGCGGACATGAACCTGGACGGCGCCCTGGATCTGGTAATCGCCAACGGACACATTGACGAGACGGTCCGCAACATTCGCGGCAATGTGGGCTACGCGCAGCCGCCACAGCTGTTCCTCAATGACGGCAAGGGGGGCTTCCATGATGTGGCGGCACAGCTGGGAGCTTCTTTTGACCGGCCGAAAGTGGGGCGCGGCCTGGCCTGCGCCGATTTTGACCGCGATGGCGACCTGGACCTGCTGATGACCACGAATAACAGCGCTGCCTTTCTCTACCGAAACGACCAACTGGCCGGTAACCGCAGCATCCGCTTTCGCCTGGTGGGAACCAAATCGAACCGCGACGCCATTGGCGCAGTGGTGCGAATCTATGCCGGCGGAACCAGCCAGTCACGCATGGTCAAGGGCGGTTCCAGTTATCTTTCCCAATCGGAGCTGCCGGTCACCTTCGGGGTAGGGACACGCGACCGCATCGAGCGGGTCACGATTCAATGGCCGAGTGGGCGCACGGAGGAATTCAAGAACCTGGCTACCGGGCGCCTCTATGAGTGCGTGGAGGAGCGTGGCATCACGCCGGCGAACGGCTTCTAGTATTTTCTTAGTATTGCCCTCATTTTTCCCAGCGGTTACATTCCCGCCAACTTGCTTGCGCTCATTAATGAGCGCCGTGAGGATTCCCCAAAGTCCCGGCACTGGGGAGCGCCGGGAAATGTCAGGAAGACCCCAGCCGGCTGGGCCGCTGGCTGGGGTTGCCTTCTCCGGCTGACCTAGCGCAAGCGCCGCAATAGTGGGGACCAACAGAAACCAGTAGCACCTTCCGGCTGCGGCCTGCGCAGCCGCATCTCGCATCACGGGAGTGCATCCTTGCATCTGCCAACCAGGTATTGCTCCGTTCTGCCAGCCGTGTGCTGCCTGGCAGCACTTTTGTTCAGCCTGCAGCTTGGCGCCCAGCAGATCACAGGGAACCTCCGCGGCACGGTCACCGATCCTTCCGGGGCCGTGGTGCAGAAGGCGACTGTGGCGGCCATCCAGGCTGAAACCGGCCTCCGCCGGACTGCGACCACTGGGCGCGACGGCACCTACTTGCTCCTGGAGTTGCCGGTGGGGCACTACCGGCTCGAGGTTCAGGCCCAGGGCTTCCGCAAATACCTGCAGGAAGGAATTTCGCTGAACGTGAACGAGACCGCTACCGTGCCGGCGCGCCTGGCGGTAGGCACGGAGACGCAAGAGATCAATGTCCGTGCCGACGCGGAGTTGATTCAGGGCACGGTCACCAGCCTGGGCAAGGCCGTGCTGTCGCGGGAACTGCTCAGCCTGCCTCTAAACGGGCGCAACTTTTCCCAGTTGGGAGTGCTGCAGCCGGGAGTGGTGCCGATCACGCCCGGCCTGGCGGAGGCGGGTGGTTCCTTGCGCGAAGGCCAGGCCTACGCGGTCAATGGGCAGCGGCCGGAGTCGAACAATTTCCTGATTGACGGCGCCAACAATTTCAGCAGCGTGGACGGCGGATTCATTCTTAAGCCGCCAATTGACGCGATCACCGAATTCCGCATCCTGACCAACGGCGCCAACGCCGAATTCGGGCACAGCGCCGGCTCCACCACCAACATCATCACCCGTTCCGGCTCCAACAGCTTTCACGGCGCCGCCTGGGAATTTCTGCGCAACGACGCTATGGACGCGCGCAACTATTTCGCCCAGCAGGTCGAACCCTTGAAGCAGAACCAGTTCGGCGGCGCCGTGGGCGGGCCCATCCGCAGGGACCAGACGTTCTTCTTCGCCTACTACGAAGGGTTCCGCAACCGGCAGGGAGAAACACGGTCTGCCACGGTGCCGTCAGCCTTGGAGCGGCAGGGAAATTTCTCCCAGACTATTGACCCTTCAACCGGCAAGGTTGATCCGCTGATTAACGAGTTCACCGGACAGCCCTTCCCGGGCAACCAGCTTCCGTTTATCAACCCTATTGCGCAAAACCTGCTGCAATTTTTTCCTTTGCCCAACAGCGGCGCCAACACCTTCATCACCACCCAGTCGCTGCACCTGGGCAGCGACCAGTTCGGCGTGCGCGTGGATCATTATCTTTCCCCCGCCGACACGCTGAATTTCCGCTACATGTTCAGCAACAGCAACACCCTCGACCCGCTTTCCACCGCAGGCGCGAACCTGCCCGGCTTTCCCGTGGGCGAGGACCAGCGTGCGCAGAGCTTTGTCGGCCAGGAGACGCATACCTTCTCGCCGGCGATGATCGGGGTGGCGCGGTTTTCGTTTCTGCGGAACAAGTTTCTGCTGGATGAGCACATCAACCACACCGCGCCCGGCGATCTGGGGTTTCAATACCAGCCCACTCTAGCTCTCGCCGCCGGGCCGCCGTTTATCCAGGTGAACGGCTACGCTTCCATTGGCGACCCCATCACCGGGCCCCGGCAAACCTATCAGAACTCGTTCGACTGGTCCGGATCCCTGACCTGGATCCATGGCCAGCACGAACTGAAGTTCGGGGGCGGCTTCCAGCACAACCAGGTCAACGTGCTGCAGGGCATCGCTTCCAACGGCTTTTTTGTCTTCGCCCCCTTCCCGGTCAGCAACTCATTTGCCAGCTTTCTTTTCGGGCAGCCGGTATTCTTCCTGCAGGGTGGAGGGGACCTTTCGCGCGGCCTGCGCGGCAACAGCAGCAACGCTTACGCCCAGGATACCTACAAGGTCACGCGCCGGCTGACCCTGAATATGGGGCTGCGCTACGAACTGCCCTCGCCCTACACCGAGATTCATAACCGGCAGAATCTGTTTGTCCCCGGGGCGCAGTCGCGCGTGTTTCCCAACGCGCCGGCAGGGCTGCTCTATCCCGGCGATCCGGGCGTGCCCGGCGGGCTGATTGCCACGGAGAAGAAGGCTTTCGCGCCGCGTTTCGGCCTGGCCTGGGATCCCACCGGCAACGCGCATTGGCTGGTCAGCGCCGCTTACGGAATCTTCTACGAGCCCTACTACACCGGCGTTGGCGGGCCGCTGCAGGACCCCATCAGCGCGCCGCCTTACCTGCAGACGCCGCAGGTCAATTTGCCCAATTTTGGCAACCCCTTTGGGAGCGCCAACCCGTTTGCGCCGGGCTTTTCTCAACCCATGACCTTGCTGGTGCTCAACTCCCGTTTGCCGCTGCCC
>DASVBI010000091.1:0-7011 GCA_036375915.1 Terriglobales bacterium
GTCCGGCATTGCGGATGCACACCACTTCGGCGTGAGCGGTTGGGTCGCCGCTCTGCACGCGCAGGTTATGCCCGCGCGCGACCACGCGCCCCTGCCCGTCGGCCAGCACCGAACCGATGGGCAGGCCGCCTTCCGCCAGCCCGGCTTTCGCTTCCGCCAGCGCTTCCCGCAAAAGCTCCTCATCGCGCATAAAATGCCTCCCAACGCCTGCAAGTCATCCCTGCGCCCGAACCGCTCAGATTGCTCCGGGCATTTTATCTGGTGAAACCTGATTCCTCTGTGCAATGGCGGCCTCGGCGGTTTTCATTTGGCTGGGAAAGCGGAATTTCGCGCAAGCGCAAGAGCCGCGCGCTAGAATTGCCCGCCATGGAACCGACCCTCAAAGGTAAGACTGCTCTGGTCACCGGCGCCACCGGCGGTCTGGGCGCACATGTTACCCGCATGCTGCTCGCAGCCGGCGCCAAGGTGGCCGGACTGGCCCCGCACATCCGGCAATCAGATTTCGACCACCCCGCATTCATTCCGCTGGCCGCTGAAGTCTGCGGCTTCGAATCCGCCAAGGCTGCGGTGGATGCGGCTGTTGCCCGCCTGGAAAAGCTGGACATCCTGGCGCACCTGGTCGGAGGATTCGCCGGCGGCAAGCGCGTGGACGAGATGGATGACGCTACCTGGCAGCGCATGTTCGACCTCAACCTGAACAGCGCCTTTCAGTTGCTGCGGGCGGTGATTCCGCACATGCGCCGCGCGAAAACCGGCCGCATAATCGCCATCGGCAGCCGGGCGGCGGTGGACCCCGGCCCCACGCTCGCCGCCTACAACGCTTCCAAGGCGGCGCTGGTTTCGCTGGTCCGCACCGTGGCCCTGGAAAACAAAGGCGCGGGCATTACCGCCAACGTAATCCTGCCCGGAACTATGGACACGCCCGGTAATCGCGCCTCCGACCCTCGCGCCGATTTTTCGAAATGGGTGCAGCCCGCCGCCGTGGCCGGCCTGATTGTGTGGCTGTCCGGCGACCAGGCCCAAGATGTGACCGGCGCGGTGATTCCGGTGTATGGCGCGGGGCTATGACATGGCCGCGCCGGCGGTCGCGAGAGCTGCGCCCTTCTTGTACGCGGCCGCCTGCTTTGCTTCCTGACTGGCTTCCAGCGTGAGGTCGCGCGAGCCGAACTGCACTCCAATTTTCCTGAGGAAGTCGTAAGGCGGCGTACCCCCCGCGAAGACCCACACGTAGTCGTTGGCCAGTTCGCGCAACTCTCCCTTCATCTCGAGCAGGACGGAGCCCTCCCGGATTTCCTTCACGTTCGAGCCGAGCACCACTTTGACCTTGCCGCCGCGGGCGCACTCTGCCAGGCGCTGGGCATTGCGTTCCTTGATGCGGCTGAACTGCTCCCCGCGATAGGAAAGGGTAACTTCGTTGCCTTTCTGATGGGCCAATCCCATGGCCGCTTCCACGGCGCTATCGCCGCCGCCCACCACCAGGATTCTTTTGTTGATGTAGTGGTCGGCCTCGATCAGCCGGTACATCACCTTGGGCAGCTCTTCGCCCTTCACTCCCAGCTTGCGCGGCGTCCCCGTGCGGCCCAGGGCCAGCACCACCGCCCGCGTGCGGTATTGATTCTTGCTGGTCACCACGGTGAAAATGCCGCCGTTATCGCGCCGGATGTCTTCCACCTTTTCACCGCTGTGGATCTTGAAGTCGGCGCGGTGCATCACCTTGTCCCAGAAGGCCAGCAGCTTCTCCTTCGACAGCTCCGTGCTCTTGAACTTGCCGTACATGGGAAATTCCACCGGGCTGGTCATCACCAGCTTCTGCCGCGGATATTTCGCCACCGTGCCGCCCACCTCGTCCTGCTCGATGGTCACGTAGTTGAGCTTGTGCTCGATGGCGCGCAGCGAGGCGCTGATGCCCGCCGGGCCCGCCCCAGCGATGAGCACGTCAAAAACTTCGCCGCCGGAATTCCCGGCCCGGTTCGCCGGAAAGCGGCTGACCAGGGTATCAACGCAGGCCCGGCCCTGGTTTACGGCATTCTTAATCAGCGCCAAGCCGCCCAGTTCTCCTATCACAAACAGGTTAGGGATGCTGGTCTCATACTCCGGCGTCAGGAAGGGCATGTCAGCGCCGATGCTGGGGCTGGCCATCACCATGGTAATGGCGCCCACCGGGCAGGCCTCGGCGCAAAGGCCGTGGCCGATGCACTTGAAGCCATTAATAATGGCCGCCTTGCCCCCAATCATGCCCAGCACATCGCCTTCCGGACACACTGAGGTACAGGTGGCGCAGCCGATGCAGTAGGCGGTGTCAATATGCGGATGCTGCGCCTTCGGGCCTTCGGAAAACAGTTTGCCCTTTTCCGCCGCCTCCCGCGCCCGCTCTTCTCTTTTCGCCAACTTCAGCAGATAGCCGCGCATGAAAAACAGAGTGACCAGCGCGGCGATCAGAAATGCAAATACGTTGCCCATAACATGCTCACATGTATCCCAACAACAGCACTACGCCAACGTGAATGCAGGCCAGGACGGCGAAGGAATAGCTGAACGGCCGGTGCACCACGTGCCATAAATGAAACACCTGCTGCGAGCGCGATAGAAACAGAATGCGCTTGGCCAGCGCCGCCTGCTCGCGCGCGGCGTGAATTACCGCTTCGATTTGCGGGTTCCCGCTGGGCAGCAGCCCGCCCAAAGTGGAGAAGGCTCCTCCCCATCCCAGCGCCCGTTGCCGCAGGCGCGCCACATGGAACGGCCGTACCGCGTCCAGCCCCAGCATGCAGGCCAGGGCGAACACGGCCGGCATCTCATCCACCCGCTGCGGACTGGGCAAGCGGAACAGCGGCCTGAGTTGTTCCGGGGAGATCAACCGTTGCGCCGCCAGCTGCCGCATCAGTTTCTCCTGGATTTCCTGCGATTCTTTCAGCGAAAGCTCGGCGGTATTCAGGCTGCGCGGAATCTGGCCATAGAGGTAGCGCCCCACCACGCCGCTGAGCGCCACCGCCGCCATAATCCAGAACGCCATGCCGGCGATGCCGCGAAACTTGAACGACGCATGGAAGGCGATCACCAGCGGTGCCGTCAGCCCCAGCAGCACGTGCGCGTCCAGCCAATTGCGGGTGCTGCCCTGGCGCGAAAGCCACTTCCAGCGCTTTCGAATCGGGTACAAAAATATGGCAAAAAACATGGCCAGGCCCAGGATGCCCAGCTTCAGCCCGATGGCGCCGCTGGGCTTCAGCAGGTCGTACTTGGGTGAGAGCGGCCGCTGGGCCGCAGCCAGCGTGTAGTAGTCGAAGCCGTAAAGCGCCAGCGCCAGGAACAGGGTTCCGGCCAGGCAGTAGCCGCCAACCAGCAGGAAACGAAAGCCGCTTCGCTGCCGTTGCGCCGGCAGAGCGGAAGTAGCGATGGTGGCATTTGCGTTCATTGTTTGTTCGAAACCGCCTCCTCGGTGCTGACGGAGAAACGCTTGTACTCGGTAAAGCGATGGATGTTGCGCCAGTGCTGCTTGGGCGTTTCCACGTCAATGGTGGCTACCACGGGGAACCAGGAGGTGTCCGCGACATCGCGGAAGGAGACAGGAGCGAATTGCACTTCCGTCTGCAACTGCTCGAGCCCCAGGTCGGGCAGGCCATTCTCCAATCCGGCCGTGATTTTTGCGATGGCGCCGGATGCAGGGTCAATCCAGGCTGTGCCTTCCAGGTCCAGCGGGTACTCGCGCCCGCGCAGCACCATGGCCATGGGCGAGCGTGTGCCCGGAATGTGCCGGAAGCTCACGCGCGCGAACTGCCGCCCGGCGAGCGTGTCGTTGTCCAGCGCGCTGAACTGAAAGCTGCCCTGGTAATAGGGATGGAAAACCAAAAACAGCGTGGCAAATCCGTTACTCACCAGCAGGGGCACATTCTTATCCACCTTCTTGCCCTGCTTCACCGGCAGCCGCGACTCGCTCAGGCTGAGGCTGCCGCCGGCGCTGGTCAGAATCGCCAGATAGTCGAACGTGCTCTCCTGCCTGGCCTCCACCTTCCCTTTCGGGTCCAGCTTTTCTTGCGTCACCAGCTCGGTGCACTTCACATCTGAAAATTGTTCCAGAAAATGGGCAGTCTCCTGTCCCGCATGCCCCACCAGCGCTTTGAGCGTCTGCCCCTGCAAAACCTGCTGCTCGAAGGGCTGCGGCTGCATTTGCTGAGCAAACACAACGCCGCTCAAGAAGAACGCGATAACGGCTGTGCAGCGGGCGAATTGTGCGGGTGCCTTCATTTTATTTTTGACCGGTTATCGAAGCGGTAGCCGAGCGTGAAGTACCACTGGTCGTAGTTCTGTACCAGTCCGCGCTGCAGGTTATAGCCGCCCGCAAAGAAATAATGCGCCCCGATTTGTGTTTCCAGGCTGGTGTTCACGAACTTGGAACCGTTGTCGGTGGAGAAAGGCGACGTGAACGCCTGCTTGCCCACCTGCACCTGGGCCTGAAAACTCTCACCGAAATTTCGCGAAAGCGAGATGGCGCGGTAATTGCCGCGGGCGAACGCACTGTTGAACTTGGCATAGTGCAGGTCGGCGTGCAGCCCCGTGTTCCACAGCTTTGCAAAGGTGATCCCATACATCTGGTTTAAGGAACTGCTGGCATCGCCCGAGCGCGTGCTGCGGCCCAACTCGGTGTAGAGGTAAATTTTCTTGATTGTCTCCACCCTCGCCCCGGCGCTGAAGCCCTGAAACAGTACGGTATCGAGCAGGCCGGTGCCCACCAATCCCAGGTTGTAGGTGGGCACGTCGCGAAAGTAGTTGTGGTTGAAGTCCAGGGACAAGCGCTGAATGGGCTGCACCCGCACCGTCACGTAGCTGCGGCTGATGCCCGCTCCCGGGCTGGGCGCCGCCGGCGTGCCTCGCGGCTTATCCGCCTGCAACGCCTGGTAAACCGAAATGAATCGCTTGTAGGCAATTCCGTTTTCAAAAAACACAAATGGACGGTCAATTTGCCACAGCAGCGTGCTCACCCCCACCCCTGCGGTACTGCTGTAATGGAAGTCCTCGTAGCTGCCGCCCTCGAAGTTGACGAAGTTGCCGGCGATGCGCCGGTCGGGGTTGTACGACCATGACGTCGGATCGGGCGAGGTGCCGGCAAACAGCCCCGCGGTCACGTGCTTACCGAAGCGCAGCCCGCCATACCCTCCGTCAATTACATCCAGGCTGGTGGCCCAGGGCAGGTACAGCCGGCCCACGCCCGCCACAAAACGCGAGTGCGGATTGTCATAGGTCAAACCAATGGTATAGGTGCGGTTGATCATGTCCTGTATGGTGGGCTGGGCCGAAGCCGACTGCGAGTTCAACTCCCCGCGCCAGTAGCCATGCAGGTTCCAGTAGCTGCCTCCGATGCGCGTCATGTCGGTGCGCAGCATCATTCCGTATTGCGAACTCCCCACCATGGAGGACCCGCGGCTGCTGATCCCGCCGTAGTCGAAGCCAATCATCATCCGGGTGCGGTTCACTTCCGGCAGCGGAGGCCGCGGCACCTCGTCGCGCACTTCTTCGTCCATGGGATCGCCCTGGGTAAAGGTGATCACCTGCGGATACACCCGCGTGCTGCTCAACGCGCGCTGCTGCACCAGGGCTTCAGCATCCTCTGAAGTCAGATAGGCGAGATCGCCGGGCTTCACCGCCTGGGTGGACGCGCTGACCTCGCACACTGCCGAGTTTTGCGCCACCGAAATCACCTTAAGGTGAGCCGTGATCGCGGTCGCGGCGGGTGCAGGTGCGGGCGCGGGGCTACCCTGCGAGCCGGTTTGCGGTTGGGAACTCTGATTTTTGACTACCAGCGCCACCTCCGCGGCCAGTCCGTCCGCGCGGCCGCCGTCCAGATAAACGGCGCCGTCAGCCACATACTTCACGCGGAACACGGTGCGGATGTCGGCGTTCGCCGCCGCCGGCTGCTCATTGCTGGAACTGGCGGGCGCCGCCGCTGGCCGGGTGGATAAAGACGGCTCCTCACTGCTGGCCGCAGTGGGCAGGCTTGAAATGGAGCCACTCCCAGTTGGCGCCGGCGGCGCGGTCACCGCCTTCGCGACTTCCGGAACGGGCGCCGGCAGCGTGGATTGCGGTGGCGGAGCAGGCGCCGCCTCTTGCGCCGGCAATGGCGAAGACGAAACCGCTGCCGGCTGAGGCGTCGTTACCGTTGGCTCTGCCGAAGGCGAGGACGCTTGCCCCGCTGATGCCGCCGGTGCGGGCAGCGGAGTGCCCGCGGTTGTGGCCTCGGACTCCGCGCTGTTCTGTCTTCCCGACCCACCGAACCAAGGGGCATTGGCCGCGGCCGGCGGAGCGGCACGCTTGTGCCTCGGCTGCGGGGCTGTGCTGGATGCAACCGCGGGCGTGCCGGGTTGGGGCGTAATGGTCAGAACGATTTCATTGCCCGCGGCCGTCACTTCGTACTTCCCTGCCTGCTGCAGATCCACCACCAGCCGCGTCACCGGCGGGTTCGATTGATTCAGACCGTAGCGCACCTCGTCCACACCGTTGCTGACCACGGCGATTCGGTGTTGGTGCGGGCTCGAACTGGTATTGGGAAGGTCCAGCAGTACGCGTTGCGGCCCTATGGCCGTGCTCATTTGGGGAGCAACCGGCCGGCTGAGCCTGATCTTCACTTGGGTCTGCAGGCCGTGGTGTTCGACCGCCACTCGCTGGATGACGGCGGGCGCGTCCGCGGCTTCTGCCGGTTTCATCGCACCGGCCAGCAAAGGCAGCAACAGCAGAAAGCGGCAGCATCTGTTTACTCTTGCCCGCACTCCGCCGCCCCGCTTTCCACTTTGGATTCTGGCCGCACACACAACTCGACCACTCCTGCCCACTTCTTTTCCCCTCTGGGCATCCGGTGTCGCACGTCAGTTGCCACCTTGTCCCGAGGGATGGCACGAGTAACAACTCGTGGCGTTGTACACGTAGTTGGGCACCCCGGAGTGGTTAGGATCCGTGTTCGCCTGACTATGCGTGTGACAGTTGATGCAGGAGAACGCGGCGTAATTGGAGGGATTGATGTGGCAG
>DASVBI010000312.1:0-9484 GCA_036375915.1 Terriglobales bacterium
GTCTGAGACCTCACGTACCTTGGTCAGGTCCATGGCCACGGGCACGTCATAAAGGCAGCGCAGGGCCAGGGCAATTTCGCAGATGTCGGCGTTGCCGGCGCGTTCGCCCATGCCGTTGATGGTGCCCTGCACCCAGGTGGCGCCGCCGCGCACCGCGGCGATGGCCGAGGCGGTGCCCAAGCCAAAATCATTGTGCCCGTGCCAGTGCACCGGCACGCCGGGACCAGCCCAGGCGCAGACCTCGCGAGTGAGGAATTCGGCGGCTTCGGGCCCGCAGGCGCCGATGGTATCCACCACCACCAGTTCGGCGGCTCCGGCCTGGAGCGCAGCCAGGTATACCTGCTTGAGGAATTCCAGGCCGGTACGGGTGCCGTCCACGGCGAAGAAGGCGACGTTAATGCCGTTCTGGCGGGCGAAGCCGATGGCCTCGCGCACGCGGCGCAGCACTTCGTCGCGGGCGATGCCGTAGGCCTTAAGCTTGATGTCGCTGGTGGGGGCCTCAATGATGGTGGCGCGCACGCCCAGGCGCACCAGTTCCTCCAGGTCGGCCGTGACGGCGCGGGAAAAGCCCCACAGTTCGGCCTGGAGACCGGCGCGGGACATCAGGCGGATGGCTTCGGCGTCATCGGCGGAGACGCGCGGGAACCCGGCTTCGATGCGGCTGACGCCGAGTTCATCGAGCTTGCGGGCGATTTCCAGCTTCTGCTGTGGGGAGAGCACCACGCCCACGGTCTGCTCGCCGTCGCGCAGGGTGGTGTCGTAGAAGCGAATGGGCTGCTGGCGGGCGAAGGCGTCGCGAATTTCCGGGCGGGCGTTGAGTTCGCTGACCCAGACTTGGTTGTGCTGGTTGTTTTCAGGCATAGGTCAGGCGCTTTCGCGGATGGCCATGGCCGGCTTGCGGCCGTAGGCCTCCTCCCAGGAGATAACCGGATTGCGCAGGACGCCGATGCGCTCGATCTCGCACTCCATCACGTCGCCGGGCTTGAGGTACCAGGCCTTGGGGTCGCCGCTGAAGGCGGCTACGCCGGAGACGGTGCCGGTGGAGAGCACGTCGCCGGCGCTGTAGCCCATGGCGGAATAGTGGGCGATGATTTCCGGAATTTTGACCGACATTTTGCCGGAATGTGAAACCTGGCGGCGCTCGCCGTTCACGCGCAGCTCCATGGCTAGGTTGTGCGGGTCGGGGATTTCATCGGCGGTCACGATGTGCGGCCCCAGGGGGCAGAAGCTGTCAATGGCCTTGCAGTAGCTGAAGACGCCTGACTTCATCTCCTCGCGCTGGATATCGCGGGCGGTGATGTCATTGAAGATGACGTAGCCGCCAATGTAGTCCGTGGCTTCCGCGGCGGTGAAGTGCTTGCCCGACTTTTTGAGCACCACCGCCAGTTCCAGTTCGTAATCCAGTTCCTGGGTGAGGTGCTCGGGGTAGATGACCGGCTCATCGGGACCAATGATGGCGTCCACGTTCTGGAAGAAGACGATCCAGGGACGCACGGGGTGGGAAAATTTGGCGCGCACGGCTTCCTCGTGGTGCTCGCGGAAGTTGCCGGCGGTGTGGAAAAACTTTTTGGGGATGATGGGCGCCTTAAGCTTTACCTCATCACGCTGATAGATGACCGGCTCGCCATTGACGCCGCGCACCTCGCCGGAGAGGGTGAGGGCATGGTCGAGGGATTTGCGCGCCGCCTCCAGGCCGGTATCGCCGCCGGCGAACAGTTCGCGCATGCTGGGTGGAGCCAGAGCGCCGGCCAGGCGCAGGTAAGCGGCTTCGCCTTCAGAATCGCGCAGGTAAAGAGCGCAGGCGGAGTTGAGGTCAACAATGTTGCCGTCGGGACTGAGGGCGCCGGCGCGGTTTTCACCCCATCCGGTTTGAAAGGTGACGAGTTTCATAGGGCAAGGGTACGGCAAGAGTGTAGTGACTGCTCGCCGGGCTTGTCCACCGGCTCGGGCGTGGGGCCGTTCGGATGGGGGCTGAAAAAGCAAGCCCTGGCCACCGGGGGGAGGGTGTCCAGGGCAGGCAAGCATCGCTTCCAGCGACAAATAGAATGAATGTGTTTCCGGAGCGGCACATTACAATTTTCGCGGTCGGGTTGTCAAGCATTGCGAATCTTTGCTTTTTGTTGTGTTTTTCCCGGCTGCAAAACAGCCTGCTCGGCTACAATGTGGCTACGGCTAATCCCTCTAACCTGCTGATTCGCTGATAGCGAAGCAAATACGCGCCGGGGGAATGCCCCGGTTATGGAGCAAATGCAAAAGGCGGAATTTCCCCAAGGAGTTGTGTGCGCGCCGGGTGTGCAACCGGCAACCGATTGCGCCATGGCGCGTGCCGCGCAGGTGACGGCGTGATCGGCGGCATTGATATTGGCGGCACCAAGATAGCCGCCGCCGCGGTTGGCTCCGACGGCCGCATTGTTTCCCGCGCCGAGTGCGCCACCAACCCCACCGAAGGGTTCGAGAGCGGCATGCGGCGCATTGTGGGCCTGCTGCAGGAGTGCGCCCGCGCCGCCGGGGGCAAGTTCAAGGGCATTGGAGTGGGCACCACCGGCCCCATTGACCCGCAAACGGGGGTTTTCGGCACGGTGGACAACCTGCCCGGCTGGAAGGGGTTCAACCTGAAGCAGCCGCTGGAACGGGAGTTTGGCGTGCCGGTGGCGATCGAAAACGATGCCGACGCGGCAGCACTGGGGGAAGCGGCATGGGGCGCCGGGCGCGGCAAAAGCCGTTTCATTTACGTGACGGTCAGCACCGGCATTGGGGGAGGAATCGTTTTCGATGGCGAACTCTACCGCGGCGTAGACCAATCGCACCCGGAACTGGGGCACATGGTGGTGGAGGCTTCCGGCCCGCTGTGCTATTGCGGAGCGCGCGGCTGTTGGGAATGGATGGCGGCGGGGCCGGCCATGGTGACGTGGGTGCGGGAGAATGCGCCGGCAGGGGCCGATCTGCCCGCCGATCTCAGCGCCAAGGAAGTTTGCCGCCGGGCGGAGCAGGGGGATGCGCTGGCCCGAAAGGCGGTAGAGCGGGAAGCCTATTACCTGGGAGTGGGACTGGCCAATCTGGTAACCATGTATTGTCCCGACGCCATCGCGCTGGGCGGAGGGGTGATGGGCAGCGCTCACCTGTTCCTGGACCGGGCCCGCGAGCTAGTGCGCACCACTTGTACCCTGGTTCCGGCGGAGAAAACAGAAATCCTGCTGGCACGCATGGGAGCGGACGCGGGGGTGGCAGGAGCGGCCCTGGCCTGGCACAACCGCTTCGAGAAACAGAAGAAATCATGACCACCAAGGAAGGCATCGGAAAGGAAACTGTCGTCCGGCCCAAGGTCATCGAGGGGCGCTATTTTCACGATCTGCTGGGCCAGCCGCAAGCTTTGCAGGACACGCTGGCGGGGCTGAAAGTTTCAGACAAGCTGCGCCGCCTGACGCCGGTGGAGGGCAAATACCGGCGGGTGGTGCTGACCGGCATGGGGGCGTCTCTGAACGCGCTGCAGCCGCTGTACCTTTCCCTGCTGGCGTGCGGGACCAGCGCGCTGCTGGTGGAAACCTCCGAACTCATTCATTTTCTGTCCCGCCTGCTGGATGAGAGCACGCTGGTGATTGCGGTCTCGCAATCGGGCAAGAGCGCGGAGACGGTGCGCCTGCTGGATTTGCCGGGGCGCAAGTCGGCGGTGATTGGCGTAACCAACGTGGCCGATTCGCCGCTGGCGGAGCGCGCCGATGCCAGCGTGGTGACCCGCGCCGGGTCCGAGTATTCCGTATCCTGCAAGACCTACGTTTCCGCGATAGCGGCGCTGGCATGGCTGGGCGACCTGCTGTGCGGCGGGCAAGCGGGCAAGGCGAGCGCCGACCTGGAGCAGGCGCCGGAACTGGTTCGCGATTACCTGAGCCGCTGGCGGAATCACGCAGAAGCCCTGATGCACGAACTGGACGGGGTACGGGATTTGTTCTTTCTTGGTCGCGGCAGTTCGCTGGCGGCGGCCATGAACAGCGGACTGATTACCAAGGAGTCCACGCGCTTCCATTCCGAAGGCATGAGCAGCGCGGCCTTCCGCCATGGGCCCTTCGAAATGGTGGGGCCGCAGGTTTTTGCGCTGGTGTATGCCGGCGACCCGCAGGTGGAGCGGCTCAACCGCGGGTTAGTAGATGACATCCGGCGGGCGGGCGGCCGCGCCTTCCTGTGCGGACCGCACACTGACCTGGAACCGCTGCGCCTGCCGGGGGCGGCGCCGGGACTGCGTCCCATCCTGGAGATTCTGCCCACGCAGATGATTACCCTGGCTCTGGCCGCTCTCAGCGGCGTGGAAGCGGGCAAGTTCCGCAAGGCGACGAAGGTGACGGAGAAGGAATAGCCAGTTGGCAGTACCCAGTACCTAGTGCCCAGTACCCAGTACCCAGTGCACAGGACTTCCAAACTAGGAACTGGAAACCGGGTACCACGTACTGAGACCGGGTGTAACCCCGCGCACACCCGCAATGTACACGCATCACAGTGAAGCGCCACCTCGTCCGCCTAGAATTCAGCTGAGGTATGGATTGCCATTCGAGGACGAGGGAAGAACATGTCATTTTCCTACATGGTGCTGGGAGCGGGACGGCAGGGAATCGCGGCGGCTTACGATCTGGCGAAATTTGGCGATGCCAGGCGGGTCACGCTGGCGGACGTGAATTCGGAGGAGGCGAAACAAGCCGCGGCAGAAGTGAACCGGCTTCTGGGCCGAAACGCCGCTGAGGCGATGGTTCTGGATGCGCGCGATGAGGCGGCCGTGCGCCGCGCTCTGAAAGGTTACGACGTAGCCCTGAGCGCCGTTCCCTACTTCTTCAATCTGGCCCTGACGCGCGCCGCCATTGCCAGCGGGGTGTCGTTTTGCGACCTGGGCGGCAACACAGACATTGTCCGGCAGCAGCACGCCCTGGATGGCAAAGCGCGGCGCGCGGGCGTGCGCGTGATTCCGGATTGCGGCATGGGACCGGGCATGGGCAACACGCTCGCAGTTTACGCCATGGGCCTGCTGGACACCGCCGCGCACGTTTACCTCTACGATGGCGGCCTGCCGCAGCACCCGGCGCCGCCGTGGAATTACCAGCTGACCTTCAGCATCGAGGGTCTGACCAACGAATATTTCGGCGGCATAACCGTGCTGCGGGGCGGCAGGTTGACGCACATTCCGTGCTTTACTGAATTCGAAAAGGTGGAGGTGCCGCCGCTGGGCGAACTGGAGTGCTTTTTCATCGCCGGAGGCGCTTCTACCGCGCCCTGGACGTTTGCCGGCAAGCTACAGACCTACGAACTTAAGGTGCTGCGCTATCCGGGAAATTTCGCGCAGCTGAAGGCATTTTCCGACCTGGGCCTGTTTGACACCAAGCCGGTGAGGGTGGATGGCACGGAGGTGGTGCCGCGGCACGTTTTCCACGCGCTGTTTGAGCCCCAGGTGCGGACGGAGGTAATCAAGGATGTATGCATCGTGCGGGTGCGGGCGGTGGGGACGAAGGACGGAGCGCCGGCGGAAGCCATGGTGGAGGTGATTGACTACTACGACGAGGCTACGGGATTTTCCGCCATGCAGCGTACCACCGGCTGGCATCTTTCCATCGTGGCGGCCATGATGGCGCGGGGAGAAACGCCGGTGGGAGCCATGCCACTGGAACTGGCTGTAGGCGGCGAAGCCTTTGTGCGCGAGGCGCGTAAACGCGGCTTCCGCATCCGCGAGTCCATCGCCGAAAGCGCCAGCGCAGAGATGCTGGCGAGCATGGCCGGCTGACCAGAGTTGGCCGGCGCTTTCAGCCGCCGGCCGACGGGCAAGGATCGAGCTATTCGAAGCCGCCCGCAAGGGCGGCTTTTTTATTTCCAAGGAGCACTGTGTTCAGGCAAGAAGCGCGGGTGAGCAGTTTACGAGCAGAGGCAGCGGGCGTGCCGCCACACAGACCGGCACTGGAGATTGAAATCCGGCGCGAGGCCTACACCGGCAAGTCCACCACTGGCCGGCTGTTCGTAAACGGCCAGTTCGAGTGCTACACGCTGGAAGATTGCGCCCGGCCGCAGGGAGTAAAAGTGGTGGGGGCAACCTGTATTCCGGCCGGCAGCTATGCCCTAACCATCAATCACTCCAGCCGGTTCCAGAGACTGATGCCGCAGTTGCTGGAGGTGCCCGGGTTCGAAGGCATCCGCATTCACTCGGGAAACACGGATGCCGACACTGAGGGCTGCATCCTGGTAGGACTAACGCGGGCGGAAAACTTCGTCGGCAGCAGCCGAGCGGCTTTTCGCCAGCTGTTCGGCAAACTGCAGGCGGCCGACGCAGCTGGTGCGGAAATCCGGGTCACGGTAAAGGATGGCGGCCAATCGCAGACGATGGACGACTGTTCTTCTCCGGCCAGCCAGCCAATGTAGCCGAACGCAATTACAATTATCCGCATGCAGGTGGAACGCTGGAATGCGGAACGCGATGGCGCCCTGAGCGAACCAGCGCTGCGCCGCAAGCTGGAGCGGCTGGGCTACAGCGTCTGCCGCTACACCTACCCGCCAGGCACCTTCTTCCCGCCGCACACTCACGCCCAGGACAAGATGGACGCGGTGGTCTCGGGCCGCTTTCGCATCCGCATGGGTGGGGAGGAAGTTGTGCTGGAGGCAGGTGATGTGGTGCATGTGCCGCGGGGCTGCGAACACAGCGCGGAAGTGGCGGGCAGGCAGCCGGTGGTGAGCCTGGACGCGGTGAAGGTCGGCTGAAGTGCGGGAGCGCACACAGCCTGCGGCATCTGGCCAAAGGCAATCTCCGGTCACCATTCCGCGCGCGCTGGCCAGGTGGTGGCGGGAAAACCTGCCCCGGCTGGGCCTGACCCGCGCCGCCGGCGTATTTCTGGGGGAGATGTGGGAGTTTGTGCGCGAGTCCACCCCGCACCGCCGCAAGCAACGCTACGGCGACATGGACTTCGACTGGGATTACCGCGTGGACACCACGTCAGCCAACGTGAGCCGCCGCGCCGACCTGCTGGCCGCATTGGCCGGCTGCCGCTATCAGCCCAGCGATCCCGCGCTCTTCCATGAGAGCATCCGCGGTCTGGGAATTGATTACCGGCAGTTCCAGTTCATTGATGTGGGCTCGGGCAAGGGGCGCACGCTGCTGATGGCCTCGGATTATCCCTTCCAGAGGATTGTGGGGGTGGAGGCGGTGCCCGCGCTGCATCGCGTTGCGCTGGAAAACATCCACCGCTACCAGGCCGAAACGCAAAAGTGTTTTGACCTCGAGTCGGTGTGCGGCGATGCCCGCGATTTCCATTTTCCGGCTGTTCCCCTGGTGGTGTTTCTGTTCAATCCCCTGCCGGAAGCGGGCCTGCGCGAGGTAATGGCGAACCTGCTGGCTTCGCTGCGGGAACAACGGCGGCCGGTCTACGTTGTTTATCACAATCCGCTGCTGGAACACGTGCTGACGGAGAACGGCGGGCTGCAGCGGGTGCGCGGCGACCTGCGGTGCGCGATTTACGAATTTCCCATCGCCGGCCAGCAACTCGCGAAACCCTAGGCGGTTAGGCCGGCATCCGGGCTCTGGGCGGGATGCGGAGCGAAAAACCTTAGCGAATCCAGGACCTTGCCTGATATTCTTTTTTTGCCGCTTGCCACTGCGTTCACTTTGTAGAGGCGCGGGAAGGCTCGCATGCCTGGGGACCATAAGACTGTTCTCTGTATTGATGACCACACGCCCTCGCTGGCGGGCTGGTGTCTGTACCTGCAGGGCGCCGGATATCGCGTGGAAACCGCCCATGGAGGGGAGGAAGGGCTGCAGCTATTTGCTACCCATGCCATAGACCTGGTGTTGCTCGATTACGCCATGCCGGAGGTGGATGGGGGCGAGGTGGCAGCGACCATGAAGCGGATTAAGCCGCAAGTGCGCATTGTGATGTTTTCCGGGGCGTCGGAAGTTCCGGAAAATGCCCGGGTTCACGTGGATGCCTTCCTGCAGAAGGGCCAGCCTCCCAGTGTGGTACTGCAGACCATTGACCAACTGCTGCATACCGATGAGAGCGCCGCTTGAGTCGTGAGGCTGCGGCTTCCTGCGCCTGAAGCACAGCCGGGAAGTTGTCCCGCGGTTCCATCATCACCCCGCCTCGTGACCTAAATCACAGCCCCCTGAGACAAGGTGCGGATAGCATCGCTATGCGGGCCGGAGCGCGCTGCGGGAAAACACAGATGAGCCAAGAACTGTTGCAGGCCATGCGGCAAAGCATTATTGACGGCGCCGCCGACCACGCCATCGAACTGGCGCAGCGCGCATTGCAGGCGGGTGTTGACCCGCTGCAGGCGGTGAATGGCGGCTTTGTTCCCGGCGTGGACTACGTGGGCGAGCAGTTTGCCGCCCGGCAGATGTTCCTGCCCGACCTGGTGATGGCGGCGGAAGCGATGAAGGCGGGCATTGGAGTGCTGGAGCCGGAAATGCGCCGCCGCGGCAGGCAGCGCGAATTTCTGGGGCGGGTGGTGCTGGGCACGGTGAAAGGCGACATTCACGAAATCGGCAAAACCCTGGTGGGCATTCTGCTTTCCGCCGCCGGCTTCGAAGTAGTGGACCTGGGGGTCAACGTGACCGCCGAAAGCTTCGCCGCCAAGGCCGGTGAGTTGCAGGCGGACATCGTGGGCGTCTCGTCGCTGCTTACCACCACCATGGCGCTGCAGCGCGGGGTGGTGGAGGCGCTGGACCGGGCGCAACTGCGTCCGCGGGTGAAGATCATCGTGGGGGGAGCTCCCGTGACCCGCAAGTGGGCGGAAGAAATCGGCGCCGATGGCTATGGCAAAGACGCAGTGGGAGCGGTGGCACTGGCCAAGTCGCTGGTGGGCAAATCTAACGGGCAGGCGAAGTAGGGGGAGGGCAGGCTCCACATGCAGCCGAAAATCGAGTTGCTCGACGGTGAGTTCATTGACCGCATTCTGTCGGAAGCCTTCGAGTTGCTGGAGCGGCCGGGAATAAAGGTGCAAGCACCGGCAGCATTGGAGCTGCTGGCCTCTTCCGGAGCGCGGGTGGAACGCGAAGCCGAAGGCGGCGTGGCGCACATTCCGAAGGCGCTGGTAGAGAGGGCTCTGCAAACTGTGCCGCACGAATTCTTTGTTTACGACCGCGGCGGGAAACCAGCAGTGCACTATGGCGGCGACCATGTCCACTTCGACCCGGGCTCCTCCTGTGTATATTTGCTCGACCCGGAAACGGGGGAGCACCGCCCGGCACAGGCGGCCGACCTGGCGCGCCTGGTGCAGGTGGCGGATATGCTGCCCCAATATGCGGCGCAGTCCACCGCCATGGTGTGCAGCGACGTCGCAGCGGAGATCGGCGATCTGTACCGGCTTTTCCTGGTGTTGTGGCATTCCAACAAACCCATCGTTACCGGCGGGTTCAGCGCCGCGGGCGGTCGGCGCATGCTGGAGTTGCTGGCCATCGAAGCCGGCGGGCGGCAGCAATTGCGGCAGAGGCCGCGGGCGGTGTTCGACGTCTGCCCTTCGCCGC
>DASVBI010000284.1:0-11168 GCA_036375915.1 Terriglobales bacterium
CGCCGAGGCGGCCGGCGGCTTCCAGCGCCATGACCGCCACCCGGTCGCCGTCGCGAAGGTGATGATGGCTGGAGATGACCATGCCGTTGCGCAGGCCGCATTTGCGCAGCGCCGTTTCCAGGTCGGGAACGCGCTTGTCGCCGTTCTCCGGGTATTGGGCGCAGGAGCGGATGGGAGGAGCCGCCTTGTAACCCTGCGGCTCGTCCTGATTCGCTCCCTGGTAAGGGCGCTGGTCCTTGCCGTTGACGGAGATGGGCACAAGACGCCCGGCGGCATTGCGGGTGAGTTCGACGCGTGTGGCGGTGGTGGTCATATCGGTCGTCAGTCGTTAGCTGTTGGTCTTAGGCGCAGAAGCGTAGTTAGTAGCTGGTTGGTCTCGCGGAACCAACTACTAACCACCAACTACTAGCTACTGAACTAAACCCATCTCTTTCGCCCGCCTGACCAGCTTCAAGGCGCGCTGCACCACGGGCGGGTCAATCATCTTCGAGCCCAAGCTCACCACGCCCAGGCCGCGCTGCTGCGCCTCTTCAAAAGCGGCGACAATCTTCTGCGCCCTCTCGATTTCCGCCGAGGTGGGCGCGAACGCCTGGTGCACCACCGCGATCTGCAGCGGATGCACGCAGCCCATGCCCTCAAAGCCCAAGGCGCGCGACTTCTGCCCCCAGCGCAGCAGGCCATCCATATCGGCGACGTCGCCAAAGACCGAATCAATGGCCTGCACCCCGGCGGCATGTGCGGCGTTCACCAGGCGAGTGCGTGCGTAAAGCGACTCCGCGCCTTCAGCCGTCTTCACCACCCCCAGGTCGGCGGTGTAATCCTCCAATCCGATGGTTACAGCGGCCACGTTGGGACTGGCGGCGGCGACCGCAAAGGCGTTCTCAATGCCCAGCGCCGATTCCAGGATAGGCATCAGCCAGATCGGTCGTGAAACCCGGTGCTGCTGTTTGAGTTCAGCGATTTTGCGGTCAACTTCGACCACCTGCTCGGCGCGCTCTGTCTTGGGAATCAGCACCATGTCCGGCTGTTCGGGAATAACTTCTTCCAGATCGGCAAGTCCAAGGGGCAACTGGTTGATGCGCACCGTGCGTTCGGCTCCGGCAAAGTCCACGGCGCGCAGGGCATTGCGCGCCAGAATGCGGGCAGCGTCTTTTTCAGCAGGGTGAACCGAATCTTCCAGATCGAGAATGACGGCGTCAGGCGCGTGCAGGCCGGCGTTGATGAAATACTTGGGCTCGCTGCCCGGCAGATAAAGACGCGAGCGGCGAAGGCGGTCGCGGGCCACGGGCGGGGGCAGCGGAACCTGCTCGGGAAGCGAGCGCCGGCCCAGGCCCAGTCCAGCACGGCGCGCCGCCGCCTCAATGCGGGCGGCAATCACAAAAGGCAGCGCGCCTTCATCGTGAACGGTAAGTTGGGCAGCGCGTACTTCCAGGCCGGCGAGCACCTGCCGCGCCTGGGCGACGATGTTTTCGCCGTAATAGGCGGCCACCCGCGACTCCAGGACAATCTCCACCCCGCCGTCCGGGCGCGGCTGGAGCGACACGTGAGCGTCGGAGCGCACTTCCTTGCCCCAGTGCCCGGCTTCTCCGCGCTGTCCGATTTCGGCTTTGGCCAGCCCGCTCATATCTGCTCCCGCATGGGCGCGGTATCCAGAACCGCCAAGGCTTCCTGCGGGTACTCCTCCAGGTCGGGACCAAGCCACTCCTCATCCAGGCGCACCATGTGGAAGCGCACGTCACAGTGGTCGCCATCGAAGTTGACGATGACGTGGAAGTGCTTTTCCGGCTTCTCCTTGGCCAGCCGGTCGCGCAACGCCTGGGCAACCGCCATGCCGTAGCCCAGCATGGGGAGCGGCAGGAAACCACCGTTCTCCGAGTAATCCTCCACGTGAATGTGGTTGACGTAGCACTCGAAAGTGGTGCGGTTCTGAAAATCGGCCAGTTTCACGGTCGGAACGCGCGCCCTCAATTGCGCCAGGAAAAGACAGGCCTCCTCCTCCACAAAAGGAGAGGCCAGAAGAGCCTGCAGCTTCTGGCTGAGCGTCTTGGGATCGTCAAGGTTGTCCTGACGAACCTGCTGGTACAGAGCTTCCATGCGCTGGTTGGTTTTCATTTAGAACCAGTTTCAAGTTTCAAGTTTCAAAACCCATTGTTCATTTCGCCTGTCATCCCGAGCGAGCGCGACCGATCCCGCTTTGCGGGAGAGTAAGCGCGAGTCGAGGGACCTTGTGTTTCCCTAATCCGCCGCCCCGGCCGTCTCCGACGCGCGCTCCAGCCTGGCCAGAATCGCGTCCGTCATCTGCGTGGTCGAAGCCGCGCCCTGCGAAATCGCCCTGGGCCCGCCGGACAGGCGCATCATATCGTAAGTGCGCACCTTGCCTTCGCGCACCACTTCCGCGATCGCCGCCCGAACCCGCGCAGCCTTCTCGCGCTCGCCTATATGGTCGAGCATCATGGCGGCCGACAGGATCATGGCGATGGGATTGACAATCGGCGGATTCAGCTCCGCGTATTTCGGCGCCGAGCCGTGCGTGGGCTCGAACACCGCCACCTCCTTGCCGATATTGCCGGAGGCAGCAAAACCCAGTCCGCCCACCAGGCCGGCAAACGCGTCAGAGATGACATCGCCGAACAAGTTGCTGGCGATAATGCAGCCGTAGTCCTCGGGATTTTTGGTCAGCCACATGGTTTGCGCGTCAATATTAGTTGACCAGAGCGGGATGCCGGGATAGTCCCGGGCTACCTGCTTGGCCGTTTCCTCCATCAGGCCGCTGGTCTCGCGCAGCACGTTGGGTTTTTCGCAGATAGTCACGTTCTTGTAGCCGAACTTTTTGGCGTAGTCGAAGGCGGCGCGGCAGATGCGTTCCGCGGCGGGACGAGTGATGATGCGCAACGAAACCGCAAGATCCTCGCCTTTCACATTCTGAAACGGCTTGAACTTGGGATGGGTGGCAAACGCTGCGCGCACCTGCTCCGGCGGGTTGGTCCACTCCACTCCGGCATACAGGCCCTCAGTGTTCTGCCGGAACACGACCACGTTGACCTGCGGCTCCTCGTAGCCGCCGCTCGGCTTCTTGCGGATGAAGTTGAGCGGGTTGCCGGGAAAGCCGATGCAGGGGCGCTGGCAGATGTCCAGGCCGAAGCGCTGGCGCATGGTGACGATGGGGCTGTAATAGGTGTGACCCTTGCCGCGCAGTTCGGGCTTGAGTTCGGCATCGGCCTCTTTCTTGGGCTTGGAGGTGATGGCGCCGAACAGGCCCAGCTTGTGCCTGGCCAGCAATTCCACGGTGCGCTCGGGCAGGGCGTTGGCTTGGTTAATCCAGCACTCCCAGCCGATATCGGCATGAATGTATTCCGCCTCAAAGCCGACTGCGTTGAGCACGCGAATAGCTTCCGGCAGCACCTGGTTGCCGATACCGTCGCCGGGCATGGTTACGATGGTGGGTTTGGACATGAATTCTCCGATTGGTAATTGAGCAATTTGCAATTTGTAAATTAGCCGTCAGCATTCGGCACTCAGCCCCTCAACCGACGCGTGAGCTGAAAGTCAAACACCGGCTCTTCAATTACCAATTACAAATTACTAAATTACAAATTCCTTTCACCCTAGCCGATCGTCAATCGTCAATGGCCCAATCGTCAATTCTTAAGCCCCAGCTTCTTTGCCACCAGGTTCTCCACGCCCTTGGCTACCACCAACGATTGTGGCACGCTGCCCAGGGGCGGGAAATGGAAGTGCTCACCACGGTATGTGATAAGGCCGGAGGTGAAGTCCACTTCCACCTCGTCGCCGGGCAGGATGGTCTTGTCGCCCGCCCTGAGCTCAGATGCAAACTGCTGGCGCAAACGCTGGACCAACGCGGGCGCCTCAATGCACAGGAATCCATTGTTGAAGGCGTTGCGCAGATAGGTCTGCGAAAAGCTGGCCGCGATGACCAGGGGTATACCCTTGGCTTGCAGCGAAGTAACCGCCTGCTCGCGGCTGGAGCCGGTGCCGAAATTGAACCCGCCCACGAACACGTCGCCTGCGCGCGTGCCCGCCGCCAGTTGCGGGTCGTAGTTCTCCATAATGACCCTGGCCATCATCTCCGGCGTCATGTCGTCGCGGTAGGTATAGTCCTTGCCGTAGATGGCATCGGTGTTGATGTTGTCGGCCGCCAGGAAAATCAGTCGCCCGCGCACGCGCTCAGGAAAACCGGGCAGAATTTCGACCTTTTCTGCTTGCGCCCTGGCTGGGCGCAACTCGGAGTAGTGCGGCACTAATGGGGGCCGAATTTTCGCTCCGCGGGGGTGCGCCGAAGACGATTCGCCTGCAACTGTGCCTACACTGCTGATGTATCCCGCCACTGCCGAGGCCGCCACCACTTCCGGGCTGGCCAGGTAGCAGCGGGCATCGCGGGAGCCCATGCGGCCCTTGAAATTCCGGTTGGTGGCGGAAATGCCGACCTCACCCGGTTCGAGAAGGCCAACGCCCAAGCCAATGCACGGCCCACAACCGGCGGGAAGCGGAATCGCGCCCGCCTCAAGCAGCGCTTGCCACGCTCCACGCCGCTCCGCTTCCTCCTGCACCCAGCGGCTGGCCGCGCCCAAATAGAACTTCACCCCGGCCGCGACCTTCTTGCCCTTCACGACGCGGGCAGCAGCTTCCAGGTCCTCCAGACGGGAATTCACGCAGGAGAGCAAATACGCCTTCTGGATGGCAACTGTCTTCTGCTCCATTTCCGCAAGCGAGGCCATCACCTGCACCGTGTCCGGCCCAGAGACGTGCGGCGTAACTTCGTCGAGGTCCAGAGTGATGCGCGCGGCGTAGGCGGCCCCGGGATCGGGCTGCGGCGGGTTCTTTCGCCAGCGCTCCAGGTCCTGCGCAGCGAAGCGCTCCACGCCGTGTTTGGCCAACTCCTCGTGAACGCGCTGCAAATAGCCGAGCGTGATCTGGTCGCAGGGAAACCAGCCCACCAGCGGCCCCCACTCCGTGCTCATATTGGAAATGGTGAAGCGCGCGTCCATGGAGAGGCTGGCCACGCCGGGACCGGTGAACTCCACGGCTGCGTTGAGCACCTCATCGTGGTTATACAGTCCGCACAGGGCGATGATCACGTCCTTGCCGGTAGCGCCGGCGGGCAGTCGGCCCTTCAGCACCACCTGCACGCTACGCGGAATCTGCCACCAGAATTCGCCTGTCGCCCAGACCGCGGCCGCGTCGGTGCGCACCACCGGCGTGCCCACGGCCGCCAGCGCCCCATACATATTGGAGTGCGAGTCGCTGGCCACCACGAACGAGCCCGGCACCACATAGCCCTTCTCCACCATGATCTGGTGGCCGATGCCGGAGCCGGCGGGGTAGAAATCAACGCCGTGCTGTCTGGCAAACGCCTCAATCGCCCGGTACTTTTTCTGATTGTCCTCGCTCTGGTTCTGGATGTCGTGGTCGAGAGCGAACACCGGCTGGCGGGAATCGTGGATCTTCTTCGCCCCGATGCCCTGGAATTTCTTTATGACCGCCGAGGTGTTGTCGTGGGTCATGATGTGGTGCGGCCGAATGGACAGGAAATCGCCCGCGCGCAACGGACGATCGGGGCCCTCCGCCAGGTGGGCTTGCGCGATTTTTTCAACGATGGTTTGCCGCATATATCACTTCTGTTCCAAGAACATCTGCCTGTTCCGAATGTCATCCTGAGCGAGCGCGAGCCGATCCCGGTTTGCGGGATCGGTCAGTGGAGTCGAAGGACCTTGCGCTTTCCTGGAACCGGGTTGGGGCATAGCGGTCCTTCGGCTCGGACGCGCATTTGTAAGGCGCGTCCTCGCTCAGGATGACATGCTGTAGAGAGTTCTGCTGTGATAAGCGACACATCAGCTGCGTCGCCCTCCAACGGCTGGTTTCCTGCCCTCCCCTTTCATTGCTGCTGGCCGCACATCCGCCTTCAGCAGCCGCATCAACTCGCTGACCGACCGCAGTTTCTCCAGCTTCCACACCGCGTCTTTGACTTTCTGCTGTGCCAGCTTCGACAGCACGCCTTCGGCCAGCGCGGCGAACTTCTCTTCGATCTCGCGGTCGGAGAGCGGGTTGCGCGGGTCGCCCTTGGGAAAGTCAAGCTGTTTGCTGAATTCTTTGCCCCCGGTCGTGCGAATGGTGACGATCACCCGCTGCAGCGCGGGGAATACTTTCTCAATTTCCGGGTCGCCCACTACCTCCACTTTGTGCAACTGCTCACGAATCGCCGGGTCCATGATCTTCTCCGGCGTGAACTGCAGAGGCGTAACCTGGCGGTCCACCAGGGCGGCGGCTATCACGTAAGGCAGCGAGTGGTCGGCGGTTTCCTTGCTGCGCGGATCATACTTGCTGGGGTCAGAAAGAATATCGGCCGCCCGCGCCAGCGAGCGAATTCGGATCTTCTCCACCTGCTCCGGCTTGAGGCCGTGTTCGCGCACCAGGTCGAGCACCGCTGAAATGGGTGTGTGGGTGAGCGCTTCCGTGGGAAACGCCTTCATGCCGCATTGAGTGATGCGCCAGGAATCGCCCAGGCCCTCGGTGAGCACGCCCAGCTTCCACTCCGGGCCGAAACAGTGCGCCAGGCCCTCCTTGCCCTCCACCACGTGCTCGGGACCGGTGTAGCCCTTCTCGGCCAGCAGCGCCGCCAGCACGCCGCTCTGGGTAGCCATGGGGTCCACCGTGTTCTTCATCATGGTGAGCTTGCCGGCGGTGACCGCGCCCAGGGTGGCGTGACGGCTGGCGGAAATGCCAATGGCGTGCTGAATCTGCTGCCAGCCAAGGTGCAGGGCGCGCCCGGCGACGATGGGCGAAACGAAAGCGGTCAGCGTGGCGTGGTGCCAGCCGCGCTCGCGAATGCCGGGAACGGCGGCCTCGCAGAATCGGCATTCAAATTCATGGCCCAGAACCAGGCCAACGATCAGCTCCCGGCCGTCGCTTTTGGCGCGTTCGCAGCCGGCCATTGCCGCGGGGAAAATGTCCGAAGGATGGGACGGGTCCTGCTTCCAGTAGATATCGTTGTAATCCATGCAGCGGATCATTAGCGCGTTGGCCAGGGAGGCGGAGACCGCATCCACCTTCTTGCCTGTGCCGATGACGGTGGCTGGACCGGAGCCGGCGGTCTCATCCAGCACCTGCAGCGCGATCTTGACGTCGTGCTGCTGGTAGCCACCGAGCGCGCAGCCCAGCGAGTCCAGCAAAAAGCGTTTGGCCTGGTAAACGGCATCTTTCGAAAGCTGGGCGAAGTTCAGTGCGGCAGCCCAGCGCGACATTTCAGCGGTGACAGTCGGTTTGGAGGTTTGAGCAGTAGCCATAAAAACAGTTCTCAGTTCCCGGTTCTCAGTTTTTCGGTTCCAAGTCCTCAGTTCATCCCTGTCATCCTGAGAGAGCGCGAGCCGCTACCGCTTTGCGGGAGAGGGGAGCGCGAGTCGAATGGACCTTGTGTCTATGCCGCTTTCTGTGGCGTCCCTCCGGGACTGAAGGCAATCGCGGCGCTGCTTTCCCAGGACTTCCGTCCTGGGCTTTTCTATCCCGCGCCTCCGGCGCTAATGTGAGCTGTCCAACTACCAGCTACGAACTACCAGCTACCAGCTACTTCTTTAAATTCTTGAACGGCAAATACGCCATGAAGTCGGCGTGGTGCACGATGTAGGCCTCGGTGCTGCGCTTGACCAGGTCGCCTTCGGCGGCGTGAGCGGCGATGATGTGGCAAACGCGGTCGGGCACGCCGCACTCCATGGCCAACGCCACGCCGGTAAAAGGATGGCGCAGAAATTCGCCGCGCTCGCTCTGCTGCGTCACCGGCTTGCCGGCGGGCCCTTCTACATTTTCGTACTCCAGCAACTTACCCACATCAGCCAGGATTGCCCCGGCCACCACCGTATCCATATCAATGGGCAGGGCGCGCCCCATGAAATCTTTCATGGATTCGGCGGCGCGCCGCGCAATATGCACCACGCAGCGCTTATGTTCCATGAAGCTGACCGGGCAATTCGGTATCAGCAGGGTGAAGGGAATGCGCTCCAGGTCATTGGGAGCAAGCGGGCTCAATTCAAACGCCCGCACCCAGGTTTGGGTGACCTGGTCGCGCAGCTTGGCGTCCTGAATCCAGTCAATTTCCGGCCACAAGCGCCGGACCGCTTCCCGCATACCTTTCCCCCCGCCTCGCAAAAACACCTAGCTTACCTTGCCCCCGTAAGGGGAGTCGAGTCAGCGCCGGCGCAAAGCCGCCTGAATACTGCCGTCAGCCAGCGGCCGCTTCACGCAGGCGCGCCGCCGCGGATTCGGCGGTGATGTCGCGCTGCGGCGAGGCCAGCAGTTCGTATCCCACCATAAATTTGCGCACCGTGGCGGAGCGCAGCAGTGGCGGATAGAAGTGGGCATGCAAGTGCCATTCCTCGTGCCCGGCCCCGTCTGTGGGCCGCTGGTGAATGCCCAACGAATATGGAAACGGGGTGCCGAACAGCAGGTCGTAGGCCTGCGTAAGGCGCTGCAGGATATCGGCCAGAGCATTCCGTTCAGCGGATGTGAGCTGGTCCATGCCGGTCAGGTGCCGCCGCGTAATCACCATGGTTTCGAACGGCCACACCGCCCAGAAGGGCACCAGCGCAACCCCCTCCTCGTTCTGCAGCACCACGCGGAGGCCCTGGCTCCGTTCCAACTGCAAATAGTCGCAGAGCAGACAAGAACCATTTGTTCCGTTGTAGGCCTGCTGCGAAAGCTGCTCCCGTTCCGGAAGATTAGGCATGGTGGCGTTGGCCCACACCTGGCAGTGGGGATGGGGATTGCTGGCGCCCATCATGGCGCCGCGGTTTTCGAAAATCTGCACATAGTTGATGGCCGGCAGCGCGCCCAGTTCCGCATACTGCTCCGCCCACAGTTCGACTACTTCCCGCACCGCCGCCGAGTCGAGCGTGGCCAGCCTGAGGTCGTGCCGCGGCGAATAACAGATAACGCGGCAGACGCCGGGCTCGCCCCGGGCCAGCATGAGGCCGCGCTGGTCGCGTTCGAGCACCGCCTCCGTGGTCTGCGGCAGCAGCGCCGGAAAGTCGTTTTCAAAAACCAGGGTTGATTCGTAGCGCGGATTCCGCGCCCCATTCGCGCGCGTGTTGCCGGGGCACATATAGCACGCCGGATCGTACTCGACCACTTGCGCCGGCGCAGCCGCCTCCACCTGGCCTTGCCAGGGACGCTGGGTGCGGTGCGGCGACACCAGCACCCAATCGCCCGTAAGCGGGTTGAAGCGGCGATGCGGATCGCGACTAAGGTCAAGCGCCATCGTAATGCCTGTCATCCTGAGCGAGCTCGAATTGAGCGAAGTGCAATGAGCGCGAGCCGAAGGACCTTGCGCTTAGGTTCCTCTTCATCGGTTTGTTCTCCCGCCGGCGCTACGGCCTTACTCGTCATATCCATTCGGGTGTTGCCGCCGCCACTCCCAGGCGCTGGCCACAATCTGCTCCAGTTCGGGAGAGCGCGGCTGCCATCCCAGTTCGCGGCGAATCTTTTCGGAACTGGCCACCAGCACCGCAGGATCGCCGGCGCGGCGCGGAGCATCTTTCGCCGGAATGGCGTGTCCCGTCACCTTGCGCGCCACCTCCACCACCTGGCGCACGCTGAAGCCGCGGCCATTGCCCAGGTTGTAAATCAGTTGCTCGCGGCCGGCCAAGGCGTCGAGGGCCAGCAGGTGCGCCGCCGCCAGATCGGCGACATGAATGTAGTCGCGAACGCAGGTGCCGTCCGGCGTGTCGTAGTCGGCGCCGTAAATCGCAATGCTGGGGCGCTTGCCCTGGGCCACCTGCAGAACCAGCGGGACCAGGTGCGACTCGGGACGGTGGTCTTCGCCCAAGTCTCCAGCCGCTCCGGCGGCATTGAAGTAGCGCAGGCTGGCATAGCGCAGCCCGTGGATTTGGTGAAACCAGCCCAGCATTCGTTCCACCAGCAGCTTGGATTCGCCGTAGGCGTTGGTGGGGCACAGAGGCGCATCCTCCTCGATGGGGGTGCGCCCGGGGTTGCCGTAGAGGGCCGCCGTAGAGGAAAACACCAGGCGGCGCGTGCCCTGCTGCAGCATGCATTCCAGCAGGGTGAGCGTGCTGGCGGTGTTGTTGCGGAAGTAGCGCTCGGGCGCCTGCATGGACTCGCCCGCCTCAATGAGCGCGGCGAAGTGCATCACCGCTTCCGGACGATGCTGCTGAAAAGCGCGGTCGAGGGCCGCGCGGTCGCCGATCTCGCCGGTAATGACTTCCGCCCCTCGCGGCACGGCCCGGCGATGGCCGTGGCTGAGGTTGTCATAGACCACAACCTGGTGGCCCGCGCGCAGCAGTTCGGCGGAAACCACGCTGCCGATGTAGCCCGCGCCTCCGGCAACCAGAATTCTCATGCGCGTGACAGTGTAATGGTTAGGAGTGGCCGGCACCTAGTACCCAGTAGCCAGTCGCGCCAGCCAAGAGCCGGAATGAAACCCTGCAACCTCTCCGTAGTTGTCGCCGCACCCACAGCGGTTTAGCATGGCGGCCATGAAAAGAACCGTTTCCCTGATGGCCACCGCATTTCTCATCATGTTGCCCGCGGCTTTGACCGCTCAGAGCCCGAAAGCGACCTCCGTCCGCGCCGCCAACGTGTATCCCATGCAGGATGGTTTTGTGGATGCCAACGGGGTGCTCATCTACTACATGGAAGTGGGCCGGGGCGCGCCGCTGATGATTGTGCATGGCGGGCCGGGGGCGTCGCACGATTACTTCCTTCCCTACCTGCTGCCTCTGGCGCGGCACAACCGCCTGGTCTTCATTGACGAGCGCGGTTCCGGCCGCTCCCAGAAACTCGAGGACCCCAAGGGTTACACCGTGGAAAACATGGTGGAGGATGTGGAGGCGGTGCGGCAGGCGCTGGGACTGGGCAAAATGAGCCTGCTGGGCCACTCCTATGGCGGCGTCCTGGCCCAGGCCTACGCGCTCAAGTATCAGCGCAACCTCAGCCACCTCATCCTGGCCTCGACCTTCTCCAGCACCTCGGCCATGAACAAAGTATTCGAACGCATGAAGGCCAACATGACTCCGGAACTGCGCCAGCGCATTGACAGCCTGGAGAAGCAGGGCCTGTTTGGCCATGGCCGCCCTTACGAGCAAAACCGCTACACCAACGATTACATGATTGCCGCCTGGGGCGAGGGCTACTTTCCCTACATT
>DASVBI010000534.1:0-8295 GCA_036375915.1 Terriglobales bacterium
TTAGCTCCCCGAAAGCTTCCCGAATTTCCTGATTGTCTGCCGTTACACCCGTCTGGCTTCGTAGTTGACCCGGCCGTCGCCCTCGAAGTACGTGAAGCAGACTCATAGCCAGTTTGCCCAAAGTCAACGCCTGTGACGGTAGAGGTCAGCAATGGAATAGGTGAAGCCGCCCAGGTAAACGACCCGGGGAACGTTGCCGGTCAGGCGAAACTGCACAGCGCTGTCCAGTACCAGCCGTGGCCTGAGCGTGTAGCTCACGGCCCACAGGTTCTGGGTGAGCGCAGGTGTAATGGCGTTCGCGCGCGTCGCGCCAGAGAACTCCATTGCAAGTTGCCACTTGTTCGTCAGCAAATAGGCGAGCGTGCCGGTAGGCAGCCAGGTATGATCGAAGCCCCCGCCCGGGCGTCCCAGCCAAGCGTAGCCAAGGTTGGAATCTATATGGAAGCGATTTGGGAGGTCCTTGCTGGCGAGCAGAGTGACAATGTGGTCCACCTCGCCGGAGCCTTCGACCGGCCCAGCCGTGGGCAGCTTGGCGGAGTATTCCACGGTGAGTGTCGGCTGGCACTTCGCCTGGTGCAGGAAGCGCCAGCGAACTCCGACGTTGTTATCGCCTACCCCGACGTAATGCACGGAAGCGTCGTGCTGCCAGGGATTGCCGGCCCAGTCCAATTCCAAGTCACGTAACACTCCGAACTTGAGCAGGCCCTGGAGCGACTGCTGCCGGGCGGCGGAGCTAACGCCGAATTCGATCTCGAGCACTCCAAACTGCGTGGTCTCTGCCGTGTTGGTGACCGTGGGACGGTTGGGTGTCGCGGTCAGGTCAGCTGGCTGCTGGGCGTGGCAGTCCACCGCCGTCAACCACAAGAGCAGCAGGGCCGCCGTAAGCTTCATTCGCGGGTGTCTCCGAACGGAATGTTAGCAGCGAGTTGGCAGCTTGCTGCCAAATCATTACTAGCCGCGATTCGTAGCAAGGTTTTGGCTCGTTGATGATTTGTTGATGAGGCTCGCGCCTGTTCTGATCTGCGTGCATCCATGCTCATCCGCGGAGAAAGCTTTGTCGCAACCTGTGCTAGGACGCTCCTTAAACCACACTAATTCTTGGGCCTAAGGCCTTCCATGCACGCCGCAACCCGATGCACAGGGAGAAGGTAAGCGGTTTGCTTTCAACAGGTGACAGCCGCAATAACCTGCACCCTTGTACCAAAACCTTTCATCTTGACAGGCATTTTTGCCCCATTATGCTGCCCTCTGCCGTGTGAGCTCTTCTGTGTGGAGGAACAACAAATGAGTGGTAAGCAAACAATTGTTTTTTTGGCTTCTCTGCTGGTGGTATTAGCGATGGCAGTAAGCGCCAGCGCCGCCAGTTATAGCGGCATCGCCTATTGCGGCGTCAGCACCAGCGTTTCTCAGAACACGCCAACCGACAGTGGTCTCTCCGCCGCGGAGGCGACAGGAACCGAGTGTGCCACTTTCTCCGCCAGCGCCATTGACTTCAGCGCTGAGGCTCTCGGTGCCAGCTACACCCTGGGAGGATTTGTGAATTCCTTTGGTGCGGCCTCGGGCATCAGCTATCTCAACGGTTTCACTGCTGCCTCCAATCCCAACGATTCTTTGTGGGTGTTTACCGGCACCGCCGGTTTTACCAATGGCCAGGGCTTTGCCGTCACTCACGACGATGGAACCGAGATGTACGTCAACGGGGTGAACGTTCTTAATGATCCCGGCCCCACGCCTCCGGTAACCACCAACTTCACCTACACCGGTGCGACCGGAAACTTCCCCTTCGAGTTCATCTACACCGAGTGCTGCAACGGCCAGATGGACTACATCACCAACCTTGCCCCGCCGATATCAGAGCCGAGCAGCCTGCTGCTGTTAGGCACCGGCCTGATTGGATTTGGGGCTTACGCTCGCCGCCGTTTCGGATTGTAGTTGCCCGCGCGGGGCGGCTCGCTTCTCAAATTCCGAGCCTCCACCTTGGGATGAAGCTAGCGGCCGCAAGCTCGGCGGCACATGAAGTTGAGCAAGACAGCCGGTCCGTTTCCAGGGCCGGCTGTTTTGCGTTGTGCTCGATTTCCGAGTGAATGCGAACTTAGGGCGCTACAGGGGGTATGTTCCGGAAGAGGATAAATGTCGTATTACGATGTAACAAAGCAGGGCTGACCGGGACCCCATCCCGCCCAGCGCAAATTCAGCCCTTTTGCTCCGCCCGCCGGCCGCGAAAGAAGGCCTGCAGCATCTCCCCGCAGCGTCCCGCCAGCACCCCGCCTTGCACCTGCATGGCGTGGTTCAGGCGGGGATGGTTCAGCACCTGCAACACGGAGCGCACGGCTCCCGCCTTGGGGTCGTCGGCTCCGTAAACCAGCCGCCGCAACCGCGCCAGCACCAGGGCTCCGGCGCACATGGGGCAGGGTTCCAGGGTGGCATACATCTCGCACTCCAGCAGGCGGTGGTTGCCGAGGGCTTGCGCCGCCTGGCGCAGCGCCACCATCTCCGCGTGGGCGGTGGGGTCCCCGTCCAGCAGGTTGCGATTGAAGCCCCGCCCTGCTATCTGGCCTTTACACACCACAATGGCTCCCACCGGCACCTCGCCCGATTCCAGCGCCCGCTGTGCCTGGCGCAGCGCTTCTTCCATCCACAGCTCGTCGGGAGTAGCGGATTTCATGGGTGAGAAAACCATTGTAGCCGCAGCCGGAGGTAGGGGTCAGGAGTCGGTAGTCAGGCGTCAGGACGCCGGCTCGGCAGCTGGCCATCCGACAGGAAAACGGGCGATGAGCAAGGGTTTAAGCAAAAAACCCTGTGTACGACATATTTAACCAACCCTTGTGCGCCGGTCATTGACCTCCGGCTACCCGCTCCCGACTACCTCCTCTCGAATTGCGGCAGCAAACCCCGCATCCAGCCGCTCCCTCTAATGATGGGTCATCCTGCCCCTTCAGCGCCGAAGGCAGGGACATCAGGAGGAGATGCATGAAGCGAGTACTAACCCTGGCATCAATTTTGCTGCTTGGGGCAGCCGTGGCGGTGGCGCAAGACCAGAGCACATCGCCCAGTAATCCCAGCAGCGATCAGGCGGCGCCACAGACCCAGCAGGCGCCCGATCAGAGTCAATCCCCGAACCCGCAGGCCGCTCCCAGCACCGACCAGAACCCGAACACGAATCCCAATAATCCCAATTCGCCGTCCACTCCCAGCGATCAGTCCGGAGCGAATGCTCAGGGCGCCTCGCCCGCGAGTGGCCAAACCACGGTCCAAGGCTGTCTGAGCAGCTCCAACGGCACCTACACGCTCACTCAGGACACCACCGGAACCTCTTACACCCTGACCGGCGACACCAGCCAGCTGCAGCAACATGTAGGTCATGAAGTGCAGATCACGGGCACGACCGGCAACTCGTCGTCAACCGGCGCTTCCGGTTCGGCAGCTCCCAGTTCCGGTTCGCAAAGCGGTACGGCAGCCAGCAACACCCTGACCGTGAGCTCGATGCAGCACATTGCGAACACTTGCAGCACCAGCAGCGGCGCTGCCAACTCAGGCGCTGCCCCGGCAACCGGGGCGGCCAGCGGGGAAGCAGCCCAAGCCGGCCAGGCTAACCCTAATGCCGCGGCCCAGAGTTCCACGCCGCAACCGGACTCTTCCGCCGGCCAGAACGCTGCCAGCAACTCAAATGACCAAACAGCCACGCAGTCGAACCAGAATGCCAGCCAGCCTTCCGCTGCCGGCAACACTGCTGCGTCAGCCAATCCCAGCACCCCTCCGCCCAGCGGATCTGAGGCGGCCAACAATCAGCCGGCAACTTCCCCCACACCCAGTGCTAATGCCGGTCAGGCGAGCAACAGCAATCCGGCCTATGCCCAGCCTGCGACCTCGGGCGACCAGGGCAGCTCGAATCCGTCCAGCGGCGCCGCCGCGGAGAGCAATCCTCCCGCCACCGGCAACAGCGCTGTGAGCGGAACCGATAGCTCCAACACCAACGCCGGTGCTGCCGGCCAGAACCCTGCCGACAGCAACGCTGCCGCCGCTGATCAGAACGCCAATTCTGCCGCCGCGGGCGCCGAGAACAACGCTGCCGCAGCCAACGACAACACGCAGACGGCCCAGAACAAGGCCGCCGGCAATCTGCCGCAGACGGCCTCCCCGCTGCCCTTGCTCGGTCTTCTGGGCTTCGGCTCGCTCGCTGCCGGCATCATCACCCGCCGCCGCAAGTAGGCCTGGGGGGCTGATGAGTCTGTATTGACGCAAGCGCTGCTTGCTCAGACGGTCAAAAGGCTGCTTGAACCGCAGTGATTTGGGCGCGCACCCGAGCGCCCCCTCATATGCGGCCCAGGCAGCCTTTTCGCTTGCATGGGGTGATAAACTGAACCGTTGGCACGCTATGGGACTCTCAATATCCAACGTTCTTCGCCGCGTTTTTCTGGTGGACCTGATTAAGGGGTTGTCCGTAACCTTCCGCTACCAGGACCCGAAAGAGGTCTATACCGAGCAATATCCCCTGCAGCGGCCGCAGGTGGCCGAGCGCTATCGCGGAGCGCCGCGCCTGAACGTCAACCCCGATACCGGCGAGACCATGTGCATCGCCTGCGACTTATGCGCCCTGGCCTGCCCCGAGCACCTGATTGTGGTCACCAGCGAGCGCAATGCCGCCACCCGGCGCAAGGAGCTCACCACCTTCACCTACGACCTTAGCCGTTGCATGTTCTGCGGCCTGTGCGAGGACGCCTGTCCCACCGACGCCCTGGAACTGACCCAGGACTTCGAACTCGCCAATTACACGCGCGAGGGCGCCATATGGGACCGGCAGACGCTGGAGAAGGGCCCGCAGCCCACGGTCTACAGCCGATAGTAGCGAGTGCCATCACCGAGTAGCGCGAGGAAACTCTGCTTCTGAGCACCGTTGGCCGATTTCTACTCCCGCTGGTATTGCTGAGCGCCCCCGCGTTAGGCCAAAGCTCAGCTCCGCCCTCCGCGACCGCTCCCCAATCCAACCCTCCTGCCCAGTCGCAGCCCGCTCAGACTGAAACTCACATCACCCCGGCGCAAGCCCAGGAACTGTTCCGCTCGGTGGACGAGATCCTTCATTTCGCCAGCCAGGACAGCGGCTTGCCCATTCATCATCCCGTGAAGCGTTCCCTCGTCAGCCGCGATCAGGCCATGAAATACATTGAGGGCCGAATGGGCAACGACCAGGACACGCAGCGCCTGAACCGCTCTGCCCTGGTGCTGAAGAAATTTGGCCTTCTGCCCCGCGACTTCGACTTGCAGACTTTCCTGCTGGCCCTGTTGCGCGAGCAGGTGGCCGGCTACTATGACCCCAAATCCAAGACCGTCAATTTGCTCGACTGGGTGGACGCGGACGTGCAAAAGCCGGTGCTTGCCCACGAACTTACACATGCTCTGCAGGATCAGGATGTCAGCCTCGACCACTGGTTGAAGGACGGACCGCGTACCCAGAAGAAAGATTCTGACGTGCAGGATGACGAAGCTGTAGCCGCCCGCCAGGCCGTTTCCGAAGGCCAGGCTATGGTGGTGCTCACCGACTACGAATTGGCCCCGCTCGGCAAATCCATCCTCGATGCGCCCGATATTGTGGCCGCCATGAAGGCCGGAGTTACGTCAGGCTCGCCTGTCTTCGAGAGCGCCCCCCTTTACATCAAAGACTCGCTTGCTTTTCCTTACACCTATGGTTTGGATTTTGAGCGCGCGCTGCTGCAAAAAAAGGGGAGAGAAGCGGCTTTCGCGGAGGTCCTGCGGAGCCCTCCACTCAATACTCGCGAGGTCATGCAACCGGGCGTCTATCTGGCCGGCGAGCATTTGACCCCCTTGCAGCCGCCCAAGCTGGAGAAGGTTCTGGGCAAGTCGTGGCAGCGGGTGGACGTGGGCGCAGTCGGCGAATTCGACGTCTCGGTAATGGTGGAGCAGTACGCCGGTGAGAAGGTCTCGAAACAGCTTTGCCCGCAATGGCGCGGCGGCTACTACTACGCCGCCCGGCAGAAAAAGGCTGCCCCCGGCAGCCTGGCCCTGCTTTATCTCTCCCAATGGGCGGCAGCGGAGCAGGCGACAAAATTTGCCGGCATTTACGCGCAATCGGTAAAGAAAAAATACAAGCAGGTGGATGCCGTGCGCGGCTCGGGCGCGCTTCCGCCGCCAGCATCCGCTGGTGTGCAAGTCTCCATCGCCGACGCCACCTCGCAGTGGAACACGGAGGACGGCCCCGTGTTCGTCGAACCGCACGGCAAATTCGTGCTGGTGATGGAAGGCTTCGATGCGGCCACCGCGTCCACGCTGCGCGCGGCTGTGCTGCCGGCCGCCAGCACGCCTTAGCCTTCATCCTCTCTGTGGCGCGGCTCTTTGTGGCGCGGGCGCCCGCCCGCGAACTAGCGCCGGCGTCTCGCCGACTGGCGCCATCTGGCATTCTGTCTAACTCTGGCTTCGCCTTCCGAATAAAGGCGTCATCCCGAAGGCCTTCAGGCCCGAGGACCTCGCGTGGGCTACTGCATCCCTTGATTTATGCGGCACGGACTGCAAGATGGCGGCGCTCTTACTCCCCCACCAGGATCCCCCGCGTGGTCTGAATCAGGGGCACGTCCTTGCCTTCGCAAAGAATGCGAAACCTCTTGCCCTGCCACGCTACCACCGCGCTTGTGCCGGCCTCCCATGCCTCTACGTTGGTGGCCGCAAAGCAGATGCGGATGGCTTTCTCCGGAGGCCTGCCCAGCCAAGCCTCAGGTTCACGGAATTCAGGCGGATTCTTATGATCTTGATCAGGTCGCGTATGTTCTTTGGCAGTAAGCATAATGACCTCTTTCTTATCTCCGTCACTCGCGCGCCGAAGCCCGCAATCCCGTGGCCGCCGGCGCCTCTCTACTCCCCAGCACTCGTGCCTGGCACTCGCCGCAAAGCCAGGCCTCTTTGATGTCAATCCATTCCACGGCGTGCGAAGCCGCCATGGCGCAGCGATAGTCGTGGCAATGGGTTAATTCCAGTGTATGCCCGAGTTCGTGCACCGCCTCCTTCAGCAGCCTCGCTCGGAGCAGTTCCGCATCGGCAGGAAGGCCGTAAAACTCCTGCCGCAGCCGGTAGCTGGAAACTACCGCGCAGGATCCCCCTATCTGCGCCTCGCCAAACACAAAGGTCAGAATAGGAATGTAGAGGTCCACGGCCGTCACCCCCAGCACCCGCCAGCAATCGTCGGTCAACCCATGCTGCATGGCCGCCAGAATCTCCGAGGAGTGATACTGCTGGCGCTCGGGATGAAAGGCGAATTCCGGGTCCAAAGCCTGGGAGAATGTTCGAAAGGGAACGCGGAACAGCCTGCCCATGGCGGCCCCCAGCTCCTGGAGCGGCTGGCCGTCGCAGTTTCCGATCGGCAGAACGTACAGAAGCTTCATCGGCTTGCAACCGTGGACCGGCTCCAGCCATAGCGTTTGATCTTGTGGTGCAGCGTGACCCGGTCAATGCCCAGGATCTCCGCCGCCCGGGTCTGGTTCCAGCCGCAGCCTTCCAGCACCCGCAGAATGTGCGCTTTCTCGATTTCCTCCAGTGACTTGGAGGACGTCCCGTTGTGGTTGCGCGGCTTGAGGATGAAGTCGTGCTCCCGCAGCTCCGGCTCTTGCGCCACCACCATGGCGCGTTCGATTGCGTTCTCCAGTTCGCGCACGTTGCCCGGCCAGTCGTTCTGCTGCAGCGCGTACATCGCCTCCGGCGCCACCCGGTTGATTCGCTTGTTCATGGCCTGGGAGAACTTTTGCACGAAATGCTCCACCAGCAGCGGAATATCCTCCACCCGCTCGCGCAGCGCCGGCACTTCGATGCGGAAGACGTTCAAGCGGTAAAACAAATCGGGACGGAACTTGCCCTCCTCGATCAGCGCCTCCAGGCCCTTATTGGTGGCGGCTATGCAGCGAAAATCCACCTTGATGGGCTGATTGCTGCCCACTCTCGTGATCTCGCGCTCCTGCAACACGCGCAGCAGGTCGGTCTGGGTCTTCAGGCTGATGTCGCCGATTTCATCCAGGAAAACCGTACCCCCCTCGGCGATCTCGAACTTGCCTTTCTTGCGGTATTGCGCCCCGGTGAATGCCCCCTTCTCGTGTCCGAATAGTTCGCTTTCCAGCAGCGTCTCCGTCAGCGCCCCGCAGTGGATCACCACCAGGGGATGGAAGCGCCGCGCGCTGGCGGCGTGGATCGAGCGCGCCACGATCTCCTTGCCCGTGCCGCTTTCCCCGGTGATCAGCACGGTGGCGTCGGTGGGCGCGACCGTCTCGATCGCTTCGAACACCCGCTGCATTGGTTTGC
>DASVBI010000550.1:0-2655 GCA_036375915.1 Terriglobales bacterium
CAGTGGATGCGCATGTTCGGGGTGGATATTGATTCCCGCGACACCGCCGAACTGATTCGAGCCGCCGAGAACATTCCTGCCAGGAGGGTCGCAGCTCTGGAGCCGCGCTTGAAGAAGCTGTTTGGCAAGGCTCCCGACAAGAGCGTAGTCAACGAGCGCTCCATCCGGCTTTATCTGGCGCTCAAGCAGCTGGTGGAAAAGGAAAAATTTGATTTCTATACCATCCAGTCATTCCCCGGGTTGGGGGACGACTATTCCGCCACCTGCTTCGCGCAGAGCATGATGCTGGAAGACGGCCATGGCACCTCCACCCTGGGCGACTTCAACACCGCGCTCACGGTGTATCTGCTTACCAGGCTAAGCAAGGAGCGCGTGTACTACGGCGACCTGCAGCACCTTGACAAGGCGAAGAAGGAGATCAAGATCATCGGCGACGGCGCCTGTCCGCCCTCGCTGGCCGGTCAGCTTGGTCCAGCTGGATTTGCCGAACACGGCATTCCCACCGAAGGCGAGGCGGGCGGCCTTTCCGTCAGGCTGATCTGCAAAGTAGGCGAAGGCGTGATTGCCCGCCTGGGCAGGGTGAATGGGGAGTTTCAGATGGTGGTGACGCGGGCCACCGTCTTCGAGCCCCCGCGCAAGCAGGTGAAGGAGCGGCTGCACGAATGTGGCATTCCGTTCTGGCCGCACGGCTTCGTCACCGTCCACTGCGACGTGGAGCAATTGCTCGAGCACTGGACCAACGAGTACGCCTGCCTGGGCTATGGGCCCGAGCTTTATGGCGCGTTGGCAGATTTCTGCCAGATCACCGGAATCAAGCCGATTCTTCTTTGAGCTGGACCCAACATTCAGCTGTTGAAGCGGGAGCTACGATGAGAACTACAAAACGTGCAATTCTGTTGATCGCTTTGATTTTATGTTGCGCTATGGTTGCGTGGTCGGCCCAGCGGTCGTCGTCGCCGCCGGCTTCCGGGAAGGAAATGACCACGGAGCAGGCGCTGCAAGGCTTCGCCGCCATTCGGCCCATTGATGTTCATGTCCACGTTTTCAAATCCGACCCGGCATTTCAGGCCATGCTCGAGCGACTGCATCTGAAGCTGATGGACATTCTGGTGATGGACGACACCCTGCCCTATCGCAAGCAGCTTTCGGCCCAGGTTGACGTTGCCGTGGAATTGGCCCGCTCCAGCCAGGGCCATATCGCCTGGTGCACCACTTTCGATCCCTACAAGTTTGGCAGCCCTGGCTTCGACGCCGAGGCCATCCGGCAATTGAACAAGAACTTCGCCCAGGGCGCCGTCGCCGTGAAAATCTGGAAGAACATCGGCATGGAGCTGAAGCACAACGGCAAGTTCGTGTTTGCCGACGACCCGGAGTTCGAGCCCATCTACAAGGATATTGCGCGGCACGGCAAGACCCTCATGTCGCACCAGGCGGAGCCGGACGTGGCCTGGGGCCCGCCCGATCCTTCCGACCCCTCCTGGTCTTACTACCAGGAGAATCCACAGTGGTTCCTGTACAAAAAGCCCGGGTTCCCGTCCAAGCAGGAAATTCTGCAGGCGCGCGATCATGTAGTCGCCATGAACCCTGACCTGCGCATGGTGGGAGTTCACCTGGGGAGCATGGAGAAAAACCTGGGCAATATCGCGCAGGATTTTGACCGCTACCCCAACTTCGCCATAGATATGGCGGCGCGAATGGAGTACCTGATGCTGGCTCCGCGCGACCAGGTGCGCGCATTTCTCATCAAGTACCAGGACCGCGTCCTCTACGGCACGGATCTGGATCTTCTGCCGGATGCGAATGTGCAGCAGGACCTGAAGGACTGGCAGTCAACCTACGCGCGGGACTGGAAGTTTCTGGCCACTGACCAGATGTTCGACTACAACGGGAAACAGGTTCACGGCTTGAACCTTCCGCCGGAGGTTTTACGCAAGATTTTCCGCAGCAACGCCCAGCACTGGATACCTGGTTTGTAGCCGTTCGGTTACTCCGGTTGCAGGCGGCTTTGATTCACGAGCGGCACGACCACCTGGTCAACCCAGGCTTCGTCCTCGCCCGCGGGCACATCCCTGTACAACCACCAGTGCTCGGTATGCTCGGCGCTTTCGCCGGGCTTCAGGGTGCGCAACGGTCCCAGGGTTTCCAGTTCGAGGAAGCCGGGCTCGGTGTAAGTCTCGAAATTGCAGCCAAAATCGGGATAAGTCTTTCCCGCTTCGACCGCAGCCCGCTTCACGAAGAGATGGCCGCTGCGGAAATACGCCGCCCAGCCAGAAGGGTTGTAGATGCCGATCATCTGCTCGCGAAAGCGCGCGTGGGTTGAGACCTCCGTGGTCAACTGCAGATACCTGGTCCCCAATCTCCAGCGAGCGTCCGCCAGATCGGTGTAGGACCACAGCGCCATCACGCCTTCGGGAAGTAAATGCTGTTTGCTCATGGGTTGCCTGGGAGCGAAGGGCAGGATGGCGCGCCCGCCTGCTTCCATCACGGTCAGCGCCCAGGGAGCCATTTCGGTCGCAACCGCGCTCCTATTTGTGATTCGGTGAACGACCATGACGTGCGTGCCCTGGCGCGCCAGCCGCACTTCCATTTCCTTCTGCAGTCCGGTGCCGGGAGACGTGCTTTCCGCGGGGGCCACGAATCTCGCCCCACCGGCTA
>DASVBI010000607.1:0-3350 GCA_036375915.1 Terriglobales bacterium
AATTCCGGGATACCGCGCTTCGACCAGGCCAGACTCAACGCCATGATGGACGAACGCGCGGGGGCTGGATTCCAGGTGGGGTTCCATGCCATCGGCGACCGCGGGGTGGAAATGGCGCTGCAGGCCTTCGCCGAGGCCGACCGCTACCTGCAGGAACGCCAGCCGCAGGCGGTTCGCACCCAGGACCATCGCTGGCGGGTGGAGCATGCCCAGGTGCTCGATGCGGGACAGTTCGCCCGTTTCCGCGATCTGGAGGTCATCGCCTCCATGCAGCCCAACCACCTGCTTACCGACATGAACTGGGCGCGGGCGCGCCTGGGCCCGCAACGCGCCCGTTACTCCTATGCCTGGAAGAGCTTTCTGGAAAATCGTGTCTGGCTGGCCTTCGGCACCGATTACCCGGTAGAAGCGATCACCCCGTTCCGCGGCCTGTACGCCGCCGTCACCCGCAAGAATGAAGCCGGCACGGAGGAATATTTTCCGCAAGAGAAACTGACCATTGACCAGGCTATCGCCGCCTACACCACCGGCTCCGCCTACGCCCAGTTTGCCGAGCACGAGAAGGGCATGTTGCAGCCGGGCATGTGGGCGGATTTTGTGATCCTGGACCGCGACCTTACCCGTGTTGCGCCGGCCCAGCTCCTGCACACCCGGGTATTGCGCACGGTGGTGGCCGGCAAGGCGGTTTTCGAGGCCCAGTGACGTGGTTTCCCCCATTAACCTGGGGCCAGCGGGAGAAGCTGTTTTTTCGCGGCGCCGCGCTGGCCATTGCTTCCGCATTCGCCTTCCTGCCGGCGGTCGTGTTTCTGATCCTTGCTCCCCGCCTGCCGCATTCCTACCTTCTGGCCGGGCTCGTGCTGCCAGTACTGATCGTGCTGGAACTCTGGGGGCTTTTGAAGCTGGTGCGCTGCTGTGTGCAACAGGTCTTTGATTTGCTTACCGTCCTGGCCTTCGGAGCTTTAGTAATAGTAGGCGCCATCGGGGCTTACACCGGTATCTTCCTGGCGGTGGTGGCCGGCAGGATGTACTGAGGCCGCTGTCGCAACCTGACGTCCAGCCATCAACCCGAGCGCTTTACAAAGCGCTAGCGCCCTGCCCACAAAAAAGCGCTGCTTGCGGGCGGCGCCTGATAACGAATTTCCGCCTTTCCGCGTCTAATACAACAGTGAGTTCCATCCTGCTCAACTTCATGGGTTTTCCCGCGTTTAACAGCGGCAGGTATAATCTCTTTTTGCGTACCATTCCTGGAGGCAACGTATGAATGCCCGCTCGTTTTGGGCAAGGCTGAGGGCGCGTCGCCCAGCCTACGCTTTGACCATTCTTATAACCCTGGCGGTCGGAATTCTGATCGGCACAGTGGTGTCCTACGGCGTCAGAGGGCAGGAGAGCAAGAATTCGTCGGCCGATGCCACCCCATTGCAAGTGCCGTCGCCGCGCCAGATGTCGAATGCCTTTGCCACCATCGCCAAGCAGCTCGAGCCCAGTGTGGTGAACATCAACACCGAGACCACCATCAAGAATCCCCACCGGCGTGTTGGGCCTCCGGGCGGTGGCGGCGATGACGACCAAAATCCCTTCCAGGACTTTTTCGACCGCTTTTTCGGCGGGCAGGGCGGACAGGGTGGCCGTGGTGGACAAGGGCCGGATGCGTTTGGCGGCAGTCCCGATATTCGTGAGCGCTCTCTGGGTTCAGGTGTGATCGTTGATTCCAAGGGTTACATCGTGACCAACCGGCACGTGGTGGAAAAGGCCGACCGCATCCGGGTGCGGCTCAAAGACGATCCCCCGGGCGTAACCCACGACGCGAAGGTGATCGGCACCGACCAGGAGACTGACCTGGCGGTCATCAAGATTGACTTGAACCACCCCTTGCCCGCGGCCAAGCTGGGCAATTCCGACGGCATGGTGCCGGGTGACTGGGTGCTGGCGATCGGCAGTCCCTTCGGCCTGCAAGAAACCGTGACCGCGGGAATCGTGTCCGCAACCGGCCGTAACATTGTGCCGGCCCGGCAGTTCCAGAATTTTATTCAGACCGATGCCGCCATCAATCCCGGTAATTCCGGAGGCCCGCTGGTCAACATGGCGGGTGAAGTGATCGGCATCAACACTGCCATTCTCACTGAGACTAACGCCTACGCGGGCGTGGGCTTTGCCCTGCCCTCCAATACTGTCATTCACGTTTATGACGAGCTGATCGGGCCGGAGCATCGCGTCACCCGCGGCTCCATCGGAGTGGAATTCAACGCCCAGGCCATTCCTGCCATCGCGCGGGTATACGGCGTCAATTCCGGCGTGACCATTTCCAATGTGGTTCCCAACGGTCCCGCGGCCAAGGCCGGGGTGCAGGTGGGCGATACCATCGTGGCAGTAGATGGGAAACCGGTTAAGACCGGCGACGAACTGGTGGCCGATATTGCCGGGCGCAAGCCGGGCACCAGGGTGGAGCTGGGCATCGTTCGCGGGGGCAAGAAGATAACTCTTCCGGTTACCGTCGCGGATCGCCAGAAATTGTTCGGCGCCCGCCTGGGCGAAGAGCCGGAGGGCGGTCAGGAAGTACAGCCCACGGAAAGCAAACTGGGCGTCACGGTGCACGATCTGACCAAGGACATGGCCGACCGCCTGGGACTGAGCAACACCAACGGAGTCGTAGTTACCGAGGTCAAGCCGGGCTCCTTCGCCGACGACATCGGGTTGAACCGGGGAGATGTTGTATTGGAAGTAAATAAGCAGAAAGTAAACAACGAGGACGACTTCAACCGCATTGTTTCTGGACTTAAGACCGGCCAGGATGTAGTCTTCCTCGTCCATCCACGGGGGGCGGGTCCCCAGGGTGGAACCATTTTCATGGGCGGTACACTTCCGTAACCTGCGGAAGTTCCGAAAGAGTGCTGGCGTGCCAGCATCAAATAAGCGATGATGCTGGCAGCCAGTAACTGGGCGGCTTCCCCAGCCGGGGTAATTGGTTGCATCCAGGCAAGCATTTTGCCGGACGCTGGCTTGGAACCATAACTTCTTGAGGTGAATCGCTTGCGGGGTAACGGATCGCGGAGAATACTCGCTACCTTTTCGGCGCTGCTGCTGCTGACCAGCTTAGCGGCGGCCAAAACCAAAAAAGCCGTCCACAAGAAGGTGGCCGCGCAGCACTCGGCCACGCACGCGGCTACGAGCCACTCCCGGCATAGCCGCCGGGGACGCCACAGCCGCAAGATGGCCTGGAAATACCGCGGCCAGCAGAGGCCTGATGCCGAGCGCACCCGCGCCATCCAGGAAGCCCTGGTGCGGCAGAACTACCTGCACGGCACCCCCAGCGGAGTTTGGGATCAGGTGACGCGCGCCGCCCTGGCCCGTTA
>DASVBI010000612.1:0-5725 GCA_036375915.1 Terriglobales bacterium
CACCATGCTCTGCAGAACCCGGGCGCGGTTCGCCGCCGCGGTAATGGGCACCAGCCGCACAATGTTCTTGCCGCTCACTTCCAACTCGAAGCGAAACCAGTCTGTGCGGTAGAGACGCCCGGAGCAGAAAAACGTGGCCGAGGCCGCAATCGTGCCCCGGAATTCCTGGCTGCCCAGGGCCAGAAACTTATTGCCCACCTCCTGCAACCAGCTGCGCCCGCCCACCAGGGGATGGTTGAGCGCGAACTTGGCAAAAGGCACCGCGTCGTGAATCTTGCGGATCTGCACCAACTGCAGTAGTACCGAGCTCTTGGCCAGGTTGGTGATGTTAATTGAGGCGTCTTCCTCGGAAACCCGCTCGATGTGAATATGCAGCTCCGGCGCCCACTCCCGCTCGAACTGCTCCCGCGCCAGTTCCAGGCTCTTGTCGGTGGCGGCGGCATACCGCAAAGTCGCGCGCGCCAGGATTACGGTGACCAGCGTGGTGACGATGGTCGCCAGCAAGGGAATAAGGCTGAGGACCGTCTGCAGCGACGGACGGCCCAAGCCGGCAATCCAGGCAATCCAGTGCATATATGGAAGTGGCGCTCACTCTGGCGGGGAGGGATGCGGACTAACCTCAAGCTAGGTAACCATTTTTCGGTTACCCCATGCCCACACGGGGAGACGCGCCAGCACTCGAGCCGCACTGCTGAGTTAGCCAAAGTCTGCTCGTCACGGCAAATACGGGAGGTACAGCAGCTTTGGTAATCGCCGCCAGCCGCTTGACGCGGCGAAGACAATTCCCCTCCTCTCTTCGAACACAGCACAAGAAGGCTAATCAGCCGCCCGACTACCTGATTGGCCCTGAAAGGCTCCAGCTAGTAAGCTAATCAGCCAGGAAGCCACCATGCAGACCAGCACAAAGCAGGTGCGCAGCATAGATCGGGCGCGGCTGAAGGCGCTCATGCAGCGGGAGCAGGAGCGGTTTACCGCCGAGCACCCGCAGTCGCGCGAACTCCACCATCGGGCCACGCATTCGCTGCTCAGCGGCGTGCCCATGAACTGGATGGTGAAGTGGGCGGGCGCCTTTCCCGTGTTCGTAAAGCAGGCGCGCGGCGCCCATTTCAGCGATGTGGACGGGCACGAGTACGTGGACCTGTGCCTGGGTGACACCGGCGCCATGACCGGCCATTCGCCGGAAGCGGCGGTGCACGCCATCACAGAGCAGGCGCGCCGTGGGATCACCTTCATGTTGCCCACCGAGGATGCCATCTGGGTGGGCGAAGAACTGAAGCGGCGCTTCGGGCTGCCTTACTGGCAGTTTTGCCTGACCGCCACCGACGCCAACCGCTTTTCCATTCGTTTGGCGCGCGAGGTCACGCAGCGCCGCCTGGTGATGGTGTTCAACTACTGCTATCACGGCACCGTGGACGAGTCGTTTATCACTCTGAAGGATGGTGTGGCTGGGCCTCGGCGGGGCAACATCGGACCGCCGGTGAATCCTGCCGAAACCACGCGGGTGGTCGAGTTCAACGATATTGACGCTTTGGAGAAGGTGCTGGCCACGCGGGAGATTGCCTGCGTGCTGGCCGAACCGGCACTCACCAACGTGGGCATCGTGCACCCGGAGCCGGGATTTCATGAGGCGCTGCGCGAGCTGACCCTGAAGTATGGCACGCTGCTCATAATTGATGAAACCCACACCATCTGCACCGGCCCCGGCGGCTATACCCGGGAATATGATCTGGAGCCCGACTTCTTTGTTCTGGGCAAGCCCATCGCCAGCGGGCTGCCTTCGGCAACCTACGGCTTCACTGCCGAGGTGGGCGAGCGCATCCTGAAGCGCATCCGCCTGGAAGACTGCGACACCGGCGGAATTGGCGGCACTCTGGCGGGTAACGCGCTCTCCCTGGCCGCCATGCGGGCGACCCTGGAACGTGTGCTCACGCCCGCGGCGTTCGAGCACATGATCCCGCTGGCCGAGCGCTTCACCAGGGGCGTCGAGCAGGCGATTCAAGCCGCCAACCTGCCCTGGCATGTCACGCGCCTGGGTTGCCGGGCAGAGTACCTGTTCACCGACCAGCGTCCGCGCAATGGTGCCGAAGCAGCCGCCGCCATGGATTTTGAATTGGAGCGCTTCATGCATCTGTATGCGCTGAACCGCGGCATCTTGCTCACGCCCTTTCACAACATGGCACTCATGTCGCCCGCCACCACCGCCGACGATGTGGACCAGCACACGGCGGCCTTCCGGGAAGCAGTTGGGGAACTCGGGGGGTAGCTCGTGGGCGCCCGCGCCAAAAGGTTTCTCATGCAGAATCAGGCAGTTAGGCCAGGGCTATCATGCAGCCGGATTTGCGGCTAAAATAAGAGCCGTTGCATCACAGTTAGTACAGGCGCCACCCACCGGATGTGGGGGTGCACTGGAGGACGAAATGAGCATCACGCCGATCGGGCAGCCCTGCCCGAAAATCACTGTTGCTTCCCTGCACGACAAAAAACTCCGTCACGAACCCATAACCTGCCTTACGGCTTACGACTATCCCAGCGCCCGCCTGGTGGATGAAGCCGGAATAGACGTAATCCTGGTGGGCGATTCCCTGGCCCAGGTCATGCTGGGCTACGACAGCACGCTGCCCGTAACGATGGACGAAATGCTGCATCACACCCGCGCCGTGCGGCGGGCGGTGAAGCGGGCTCTGCTGGTTGCCGACATGCCCTATGGTTCCTATCACGTGGATGAAAAAGAGGCGCTGCGCAACGCCGCCCGCCTGGTGAAGGAAGGCGGCGCCGAGGCGGTCAAAATTGAGGGCGGCGAGAAGCGCGCCGACCTCATTCGCCGCGTGATTGAAGCCGAAATTCCCGTGGCCGGGCACATCGGCCTGACTCCGCAATCAGTCAACGTGATGGGCGGCTACAAGGTGCAAGGTAAAACCCTGGCCGCCATCGAGCAACTCATGCGCGACGCGGTGGCTCTGGACAAGGCCGGCGTGGCCTGCCTCTACCTGGAAGGCATTCCGCGGGAGGTTGCGGCCATGATCACGTCCGAGGTGGAAACACCCACCATCGGCATCGGCGCCGGGCCGGAGTGCGACGGCCAGGTGCTGGTGTTGCATGATCTCCTCGGACTAACTTTCGGTGCCACGGCCAAGTTCGTGCGCCGCTACGCCGATGTGGGCGCGGTGATTACGGGTGCGGTGCAGGCCTACCGCGAAGACGTGGTGGCCGGGCGCTATCCCTCGGATAGCGAGTCCTACCATCTGCCTCGCGAAACCCAGGCGGTGCTCGAAACCATCGCCGAGCGGAAGCAGGCCATGCGCCGGTAAATCGGCCACAGAGGCACGGTGGCACCGAGATGTTGATGATTGAGGATTTGCGATTGACGATTTTTCCGAACTGCGCTGCGGTCGAGGAATCCCAATCGTCAATCGTCAATCTGAAATCGTAAATTCCTCTGGGGCTCCGTGTCTCTGTGGCTAACCTTTGAGAGTACTCACCACCATTGACGAAATGCACGCGGCCTGCCGTGAGGCGCGGCGGGCGGGGCGGCGCCTGGGACTGGTGCCCACTATGGGCGCGCTCCACGCCGGGCACCTCTCCCTGGTGCGGGCGGCGCGCGCCAGTTGCGACGTGGTGGCTGTTTCCATTTTTGTGAACCCGCTCCAGTTTGGCCCCAAAGAAGACTTCAGCCGCTATCCGCGCGACCTGGAAAAGGATCGCGCCCTGCTCAACCACGAGCGGGTGGACCTGGTGTTCGCGCCCAGCGCGGAAGAAATGTACGGGCGCGACCGCAGCGCCTACGTCGCCGTTGAAGGCTTGAGCCAGCGGCTATGCGGGCGCTCGCGCCCCGGGCATTTTCGCGGTGTAACTACGGTGGTTGCCAAGCTGTTTCACATCATCGAGCCGGACCTCTCTTTTTTCGGGCAGAAGGACGCGGCCCAGGCCGCTATCATCCGCAAGATGGTACGCGACCTGAACTTCGACATTCAGATCGTGGTGGCTCCGACCGTGCGCGAGCGCGACGGTCTGGCCATGAGCTCGCGCAACGCCTACCTTACGCCGGAACAGCGCAAACAGGCGTTGGCGCTCTATCGCGCTCTGATGCGGGTGCAGACCCTGGCCGATCGCGGGGAACGCCGCGCGGCGGAACTGATTCGCGCCGGTGAAGAGGTCATACGCGAAGAACCAGGAGCCAGGCTGGAGTATTTGGAAGTGGTCAATCCGGACACGCTGGAGCCAGTCGCCGACGTGAGCCACGGCGCGCTGGTCGCCGTCGCCGCCGTGGTCGGCGCTACGCGCCTGATTGACAACGTTCTTCTTACCGGAGCCGGCCAGGCGCAAGGGCCGGCACTTAAGAGCTGAGTCCTTCCTGGTGCGTTCAAATTTTCTTATCTGTCATGTTGAGCGAGGGCGAACGCCCGAGTCGAAACACCCCTACGCTGCTGGGATCACTGTACTGCTCAAGGGAGTGTCTGCCGAGTAAAAACCTTGCCGGGGCGGCTGTGGCGACTTTGACAAACGCGAGGTCTTTCGACTTCGCGGAGCGATCCGCAAGCGGATCGCTCGGCTCCGCTCAAGATGATACTTGTAGATATTGCTTACTTTGCCGACCCTGCTACTTCCGCCTGTACCCCGCCCAACTCGCGCACAATGTCGCCCACGAACGTTTTGGCGTCGCCAAACAACATGAGCGTTTTGCTCATGTAGTAGAGCGGGTTATCAATGCCGGCAAAGCCCGGGCTCATGCCGCGCTTAATGACCATCACGATGTGCGCCTTGTCCACATCCAGGATGGGCATGCCGTAGATGGGACTGGAAGGATCGGTGCGGGCGGCAGGGTTGGTCACGTCGTTGGCGCCGATCACCAGCGCCACGTCGGTTTGGGGAAACTCGCCGTTGATGTCGTCCATGTCCACCAGGTGGTCGTAAGGAATGTCAGCCTCGGCCAGCAGCACGTTCATGTGGCCGGGCATGCGGCCCGCGACGGGATGGATGGCGAAGCGCACATCCACGCCGCGGCGGGTGAGCGAATCGTACAGCTCGCGGACTTTGTGCTGCGCCTGGGCCACCGCCATGCCGTAGCCGGGCACGATCACCACCTTGTTCACCGACATGAGGATGGAAGCCGCATCCTCGGCGCTCACGCTCTTCACCGGCTTGCGCTCCTCTTTGCCTGCGGCGGCGGCCTGCACCTGGCCAAACGCGCCGAACAGCACATTGGTAAAGGAGCGGTTCATCGCCTTGGACATGATGACGGAGAGAATGAAACCGGAAGAACCATCCAGCGCGCCGGCGATGATGAGCAGCCGGCTATCGAGCACGAAGCCCATGGCCGCGGCCGAGAGGCCGGCGTAGGAATTCAGCAGCGAGATCACCGTGGGCATGTCGGCGCCGCCGATGGGAATCACCATGAACACGCCAAACACCAGCGGAATGCCCACCATGGCCGGGAAAAACTGCTTGGCGCCGGGGTGCAGAACCAGGTAAACGCCGATGGCGATGGCAATGGCCAGCAGCCCCAGATTGACGATGTTCTGCCCGCGATACGTGATGGGCCGCTGCGGCAGCACCTCCTGCAGCTTGCCCGCCGCCATCAGGCTGCCGGTGAAGGTCAGCGAGCCCAGAATCACTTCGCAGCACAGCACCGCCATCATGAAGTGGGGCACGTTGGGGCTGCGCAGATAGAACTCGGCGGTGCCCACCAGGGTGACGCAGAATGCGCCAAAGGCGTGGCTGAGCGCCG
>DASVBI010000618.1:0-5872 GCA_036375915.1 Terriglobales bacterium
AAATGAATGCAAATGCTCCGCCTGCAAAGATCAGAACACAGAGCGATACGGCAATGCGCTGGGCGAAACCGGCTCCGAAAGCTGCCAGAGACCAGGTCAACAGCCAATCAAAGGCAACATTCGATGATTGACGGGCGATGAACAAACCGTGGATTGCGCCGCTGCGGATCTGCAGCGCCAGCCAGGAATTGTAGAGATGGCTGGAGAGATCGCCCGCTTGGATGCGGCTTTGCCAGAAACAGGGCGCCAGCACCAGGCCCAGAAAAAGCACAAATCGCCACTCCAGCCAGCAATGCCGTCCAGCCAACGGCTTGGACGAATTCGCTGTCTGCTGGGCAGGAGATACAGAAGCCACGATTTCCGGATTATAGCTGTGGCTGCCTCCTAATCCAGCACTATCCAGTCAAGGATGGTGCGGGCCCGGCATCGGCCTGGACAAATTATGGCTACATCCACCTGCCTTGGGTGCCGTATGCTGGGCGACAGTAACGGATCTGAACCGGTGAAGACTCTTCGCTCCCAATCCGTGCTGCTCGCGGCTGTGCTTCTGCTCGGCCTGGGCATGACCTACTACTACTACGGCCTGCTCCTCCCCATGCGCCAGAAGGATCTTCACCTGATCAACGCCGCAGGCGGCAACTGGTCGGACCTGTATCCCTGCTGGTTGGGCGCTCGCGAAGTGCTCCTGCGCCGGCGCAATCCGTACAGCCTTGAAATAACGCGAGAGATCCAGAGCGGCTACTACGGCCGCCCCGTTGATCCCTCCAACCGCAGGGACCCCAAGGACCAGGCCGGCCTCGCCTATCCCCTGTACGTTATATTTCCCCTCATCCCTTTCCTGGGTTTGTCTTTTGCCACAGTGCGCGTATTTTTCACGGCGGCTTTTTTTCTCCTCACTGTGGGCAGCATCTTCTTATGGTCGCGTGCCCTGCGGCTGCGCCTGAATGCAAGCTCGATTGTGCTCGCGCTTGTGGCCGCGATAACCAGCTATCCCGTGCTCGACGGCCTCCATCTGCAACAACTCACTCTGCTGGTGGCGGCCCTCATGGCCGCAAGCATGGCACTGCTCGCCGGCAAACGCCTTTTTTTCGCCGGTGTACTGCTGGCGTGCGCCACCATTAAGCCGCAGCTGGTGTTCGTGCTCTTGATGGGACTGGCCGTGTGGAGCTTCAGCCGCTGGCGCGAGCGAAAAAATCTATTAGCCGGATTTGCCCTCACCCAGGCCGTGCTGCTGGGGGGCTCTGAACTGCTGTTGCCTGGCTGGCTGGGCTTTTGGCGGCAGGCCACTCAGCGTTATGTCGCCTACGTGCGGCCCTCGATGCTGGACGCCGTTTTAGGGGCGAGGGCGGGGCTGGCGGTTGCCGGCGCCGCCGTTTGCCTGGTGGTTCTGCTGTTCTGGCGCTTTCGGCAATATGAATCCGGTTCGCAGCAGTTCAATTTCCTGCTGGTGTCCGCCCTGCTGGTGCCGACCCTGCTGGTGCCTAACGCGGGAGGGTCCAAGTACAACCTGGTGCTGCTCATTCCCGCGGTTCTATGGCTGTTTTCTTCCGGCTTAGAGCTGCGGCCATTAGGCATTCTTGCCCGTTTCGGCTGGTTGCTGGCATTCAATGGACTGGTCTGGCAGTGGCTGTTGGCCTTGGGCGTGGTGTTCGCCGTAGTGATTCTGCGGCACCCGCTGCAACACGAAGCCACCGCCCTGGGCGCAGCCCCGGAAATTGCGGTGTATCTCTTTCCCTTCACCGTGATTCCGGTGCTGCTGAGTGCGCTCTTCCACCTGGACCAGATTGCGAGCCGAACCGGGGGGGCGCACCAGCGGCCGCTCCGGTTGGCTTCTCACGGCCAACCCGCCGCCCTGCACCCTCGGCTCCCGGCCCGCGATCAGCAGGCGCCCTCGCCTACTGAACAGCCTTGATGCGGACCGTGCCGTCGCCCACTACCGTCCACGCCGTACCCAACTGCGCGTTGGCATTAGCGACCGCGTCCTGCACCCTCTGACCCGCCACCAGGTTTTGAGCAATAACAACCCACAACTGGGCCGCCTGCTGCAAGCTGACGTTCGAAGAAGACGGCACAATCAGCGCCTGGTGTGCGGTTGTCGCATCAATTCCCCACAACTCTTCAAAGATGGCGCCGTTGTCCGCCGAAGCCACGAACACCACCTTGGTCTTGCCCGCAAGCAAGTAAGCGTCCACCCAGTTCGTGGTCAGACCCGCCACCGAAACCAGGGTATAGTTCGGATCGCTGGCATTCGCGGTCTTCTCCAGGCAATCAGAGGAGAAGCACAGGCCAACCGACTGCGGCCCGCCGCTGAAGTCATAGCTCAGCGCATTGCCGAGGAAGGCTACGGCATCGTTCGGCGTGTCCAATTGCTCCAGGAAGCTGGCGACGCTCGCCTGGCCCAGCGCGTAATACAGGTTTTCGCCAGGGGCTGCCTGCTGCATATCGGACTGAAATTGCGTCACCGAATACTGCCCGCTGGGCTGCACGGGCACAAAGTGGCGTAAGAACGGCACCGGGGGCGCCTGCTGTTCGGTTATGTTGCCGGCCAGCATCGGCCAAGTGGTCACGCCTGCCTGCAGCGCCGGGCCAACCGCTGCCTCCAGCGAACTATCGTTATTGGAATAGCCCAGCCAGGTCGCGCCCGCGTAGTAGCTGAGCGCCGACATGCCCAGCGCGTCGGAAAGCACGGCCGTGTTTCCACTCGCGTCCGCGAACTGGATTTGGCTCTTATCTGCCAGCATCGCCCCGCCGCCCGCCAGAGTGCTCACAATCTGCTCGTTACTGGCGGTAATCGCCGTAGCTACACCACTGTTCACATCGAAGGCAAGGGTCTGACCGGAGAAGGAGCCCTCCTGAGCGAACACAGTTCCTTGTTCGCCCAGTGCCATCGCGAAGGTAATAGAGAAATTAGACATCCACGGCAGGGCATAGTCCGTTTGCGCCCCATTCAGCAAGTGCGAGAGGTAGGCCTGATTGCTGGAGCTGGCAGTCACTTGCTTGTTCCACCCCGCGAGCAGTCCGCCCTGGCCATCCGGCAACACCTGTCCGGGCTGACCATGAGTCTGCGTCACCGCGTCGCTGAACTGCTCAAGAGCGGTTAAAGTGCTGGCTCCGGAGGTCTGTACCTGCAGTACGCCCAGAGTGTCGGAATAGCTTACAGTGGTGAAATTGCTGCATCCATCCAGGACCGTGCCGGTAGCTTCTACCTCCAGGTAAAGGTTGCCGTCGGGCAATACCGCCAGCGGTCCATGACCAGGCAAGCTCTGCACCACGACTGTGCTGCCGGGCTGGCACACCAGATTGTTGGACGCATTGTAGGCGGTGTTGTTGTAAGTTTGCGACGAGAGCGGCAGCGGGATGGAGAATTTCACCTGACCTGTCGCTCCATTCAGCACCAGCACCGCGGCGGAAGCGGTGGTGCTGCTGTTGCTGGTCTGCACGGTGTAAACGTCGCCATTCGGATGCACGGCCAGCACCGAATCCAGCATGCTGGGGCTGTTATAGGTCCAGGCTACCGCCTGCGAGCCGGCATCCACTTTGATGACCGAGTACTGCGAGTAATTGAAGCTGCCGTTGTTAAATACCTGGCTATCCAGCACTGCCAGGCCGCCATCCGGAGTTCCCGCCTGCAGCTGCTGGTTATCCCACAGGAAGTTGCTGTTTGAAGTTACCGAACTGGACAGCACCGGCACGCTCCACAACTGATGGCCATCGCCGGCCAGAGCGCGGGCCAGCGTGCCAGTCGGTGTGCCTTCCAGAACGTACAGGTCGGGCGAGCCGGGAACGCCAGGCTGCGCTGCCACAAAGTTGTTGATCCAGTCGTTGACCACGTCCAGCGGCTGCAGCTCCCAGCGTTCGGTGTCAACCGCCAGCGGGCCGGAGGCGCTGACCGTAATCAGCTCCTGCGCCGTCAGCTGCTGATAGGTGGCCGTCACGGTGGCTGTGCCCGGCGCCAGCGCCACCATGCTGCCATCCGCATTCAACTGCAGCACGGAACCGTTATCCACGGTCCAGCCAGCCGGTATGCTGCGGCCGAGGTTGTCGGTGGCGGAAACGGAACGCCGCTCGCCCACCGCCATGGTAATAAGGCTGGGCGTAATCAGAATCTGAGTCGGCGGAGGATTCAAGCCGGGCGGCGGAGGCGGCGGATTGTTAGGAGGAGGAGCGCTGAGAGTCACGCTGGCGCTCGCCGAAGCGCTGTTCCCAGCCGCATCCGTGGCCACCACCTGCACCGTGTTGTTTCCGCTGTTGAGCGTCAAATTGCAGCTGAACGCGCCTCCACTGAAGCTGGCCGCAGCTCCGTCGCACAGCACCGCAGCCACACCTGAGGCCGCATCGCTGACTGAGCCGCTCACCGCCAGCGCGCTGCTGGAAACGGTGCTGCCGTTGGCGGGCGAAGATATGGACACCACCGGGGGGGTGGTGTCTACGCTGACAAACGCAGTCGTCTGGCTGGAGTTCCCCGCCTTATCCACGGCGGTGCCATTGACCTGGCTCACGCCATCGCTTGCCACCGTAACCGGAGAGGGGCAAACCGCGACGCCTGATAGCGCATCGCTGCAGGAGAAGTTGACGGTGACGGCGGTATTGTTCCATCCCGCCGAGTTCGGGGCCGGCGTAGCCACCGCCGTAATGACCGGAGGGGTCAGGTCAAGATTCAAAGTCACGCTGGTTGTGGCGCTCTGGCCCGCGCTATCCGTAGCCGTGCCGCTCACAATCTGATTGGCTCCCGGGGTATCCCAGGTCACGGGGGGCGGGCAGGTCACGTCCAGGTAGGCGTCACTACAGGTGAAGGTGACGGTCACCGGCGTATTGTTCCAACCGTTGGCATTGGGCAGCGGTGAAACCGAGGCGGTGATGCTCGGCGGGTCGTTATCCAGGCCCAGAATTTCTACGCTGATTGCCCCGCCCGGATCGGAACGCAGCTCCACCGACAGAAGGTTGGAGCTCTGCAGCGTCACCGGCTTGGCAATGGCGTGGCGGTGATCATCGAAATCGTCCTCGCGCAAAACTACCACCCCGTTGATGCGGATAACCGCGCTGTCCACTGGCCGCTGCGCGCTCATACCGTTCACCACGTAGAGCCTGTATTGGGTGCCGGGGTTTCTCACCGAAAACGGCACGCTCTGCACTCGCGGAGCACCTTTGCCCCGGGTAAATGTCTGCGGACCGAAGGCCTTGAAGCTGACTCCGAAGGCCTGTCCCAGCAGCAAGCAGAACAAAACGGCTGTCCAGGCAGCGACCGTGTGCCGGTGGTGCGCGCGATGCAGCATCTTGCAAACCCTCCCAGAACGGGCCACAGCGTACGCAATCTCTCCCACTTCGGCATCTTCCGCCGGTAATCCACGCCATGTGCCTTCAGTTACACCTGCGCGCATTACCTGTTCCGCAGTCGCAACGCGCGCCCGGTGACTGCTGTAATCATGCTGGGACAACCCCCAAGCCCACCGGAAGTTAGGCGGAATTCGAAGTGGGGCGCCGAAGGGGAACCGACACGCCACCGCGCCGGAAGGTGTTTTTTAGGGGTGTAAGACTCCGCAAACAGGTTACCCGCACGGTACTTTTGTGTGCTGGAACGGTTGGGGCCGGCCTGCCGCGCCGGGGCTTGGGTTTGTGAACTCCTTTCGCCCTACGATATGATTCCCGCTTCTATTCACCTCACATTGAGGAGGATTCATGCCTGCCCGGCGCTACTGGGTCTTTCTTGCGCTTTGCTCCACACTGCTTTTTGCCGCCGACGTGAACGACCGCACCGCCCCTCTTTACGGCTATTCGGCGGCGCACTCACGCGCCGAGGAACAGTGGGAGGCCAAATTCCGCGCCATTCCCGACCCCAATGTCCTGCGTACCGACATGCAGCTGCTGAGCGCCC
>DASVBI010000631.1:0-2080 GCA_036375915.1 Terriglobales bacterium
CTCACGCTGTTGGCATAGGCGTGCCAGGCGGTAATCGCCCGGTTGCTGGTGGCGGTGGCGTTGATCTGCACCAGTTGGCCTGCAGGAATCGTGCTTCCACTGGTGGGAGAACTCACGCTTACTGACACTCCAGGGGCAGGTGTGGGGCTCGGGGACGGGGTCGGGGTTGGACTTGGAGCAGGGGCTCCCGCAAAAATATCTGTCAGATCCGGCGCTGTTGCGGCCCCGCCCGGATAGCCCGTGCTGCCCAGGCCGAGCGCCTGCATCATCATGCGAAGAATGGAATTGTGATTAACGGTGGTGGGCGATTGGTATGCCTGTTTGAGCTGGGGGCCGATGATCACGGTGTAAATGCGGCCGCCGCCCCCGACCTCGGGAAGCGGAGGACAACTTGCCAGAGGCCGGCAGTCAGTAGTGGCGCCTTCATCAAAGGTGATGATCAGGATGCCGTCGCCACCGGGTTGAAACGGCGCTGTCGCAAGCAGGGGAGCGATGTTGGCCTGGAGCCAGGAGTCGGCGGTGGCGAGGGTACTGTCATGGCCGTTGTGCTGCTCAGAGGGTGTGATGAAGGCGTAATTCGGCAACGAATTGCCGGAGATGTCTGTGCTGAGCTGCGTGAAGGGAACAATGTTCAGCGCCTCAGCGCTGCTGTTCTCGACGTCACTGAGGTAGGCAAACGGGTCATGATGCCTGACGTAAGTGCACGGATTGCCGACCGTGCCGCAGCCGCTGGGAAAATCGTTGCCTAAATAGCCGGCGGACGGAATCCCTTCCTGATAGGCCTTCCATGTTTTTCCTCCCGTTTGCAGATGGCGGACGATGTTGTCCACGTTGAAGGTGGCAGTGGAGCCGTCATTGAGCGTGAGCGACTGGCCGGTGGTGAGAAACATGTAATTGGGAATGGAGTAATGGGCATTCGAATAGTGGTTCACCAGCAGCACATTCTGCGCGGCCAGGCCGTTGAGATACGGCATCTGCCCCACGACGTTTTCAAAACTGTGGTTCTCTTCGACCACGATGTAGACGTGCTGCGATTGCGGCGCCTGCGCCGGCGCCGTCAAGGGCAGGCAGCACACCAGGGCCAGAAGAACGAGGAACACATTGCGCATGAATACCACCCCCACGGGAACTTGGAACCAATCAGCTCTGCTCAGGTTTGCTGAAGGAGGCTTTAAACATAACTACACGAATTAGCGCCGAGGCGGCGGGCAGCGCGGGGCAAAAAATCGCCGTACCCCGGGCTAGGTATCTTTAGTGCGAGGGACTCCGGCGAGAGTTTCCGTTTCGCCTGTCAGCTGAGCCGACATCCAGACCGTCGCCAGACCGTTGCGCTACACTGGATCAGATGAAGCTTCTGCTCGCTGTCATCCTTGCTGTTCCTTTGTTCCATTCTTCGCATGCGCCGGCTGTCTTCCGAACCCGGATTGACACAACCGCCGGAAGCTTCGTCATTGAGACACACCGCGACTGGTCACCCAAAGGCGCTGACCGTTTTTACCAGCTGGTCCGCGATCATTATTACGACAACTCGCGCTTCTTCCGAGTCGTTCCGGGGCGTTGGGTCCAGTTTGGTATCGCTGGCGCTCCCAGGGTCGCGCAAGCCTGGCGTCATAAAACCATTCCGGACGATAGCCTCAAGGTGCACAACAAGCCCGGCTATGTCGCCTTTGCCAACACCGGCCCGGGAACGCGCTCCACGCAGGTGTACATCAACCTCCGCGACAACTCCACTCTCGATTCCGAGCCTGCCTTTGCTCCCTTCGGCAAGGTGGTTGAAGGCTGGGATGTTGTGGAGAAGCTCTACGGTGGCTACGGGGAAAACTCCGGCAGCGGGATGCGTGCCGGACATCAGGACAAAATATTCGAAGGCGGCAACGCCTATATGGACAAAGAATTTCCTAAACTGGACCACCTCATTCGCGCGGTGATTGTTAGGGACAAATAGCTATCGTTGCGGCTTCACGTATGGCTTCACGACCGCAAAAAGTAGTGCAACCAAAAAGGCGGAAATTGCTGCAGGCTTCGCTGCCATTGGGTGATCGTAGATATGGAACACGGCAGTTCGGAACCAAACGAAGCC
>DASVBI010000127.1:0-3788 GCA_036375915.1 Terriglobales bacterium
CGGTGACAGGCTGGCGGTGGCAGGCCGACAGGAGAAGCTGTTTCTGGCTGAATGCTGAGTGCTTAATCTACGAGGAGGAATGCCTATGCCATATTTGCTGAAAACCGAGCCCTCGGAATATTCCTTCGCCGACCTGGAGCGCGACCAATCCACGGTGTGGGATGGGGTTAGCAATCCCGTGGCGCTGAAAAACCTGCGCGCCATGACGCCGGGGGACAAGTTGATCATCTATCACACTGGCGATGAAAAGCGCACCATGGGCACGGCGTCGGTGGTGGCGGTAGATAACGGCGATCCCAGGAACCCGCGGGTGACGATTCGCGCCGGCAAGAAGCTGAATCCCACTACGCTGGCGGAAATCAAGGCCAACAAGCTGTTTGGCGAGTCGCCGCTGCTGCGCCAGGGAAGGCTCTCGGTGGTGCCGCTCAGCGAGGCCCAATACAAGTTCCTGACTGAGCGCTAAAGGAAGCGACGCCGCAGTCGCGCATTCGGCACCCAACCTCCGAGTGCAATTTTCTGCACACGCACATTCTTTCGCTGGAACCAGCAGTGCCACTTACCCTTCCACAGCAGAGGAGTTTACTTTTCACGCTTCCCACCATCTGCGGTTCTTCCGAACAACAGATTGGGGCCATCAGTTGAAGGAGAAAGAATGGGACTGTTCAAGCCTCGCCCAGAGCTGAGTTTCCTGCGCCTGCAAAAGGCGGTGTTCTGCGCCCAGTGCGAGCTGATCCACGAAAACAACACGGCCAACTGCCTGGCCTGCGGCAGCAGCGCCCTGCTCAGCGTAGCGCGCATTTTTGGAGGAGAACTGGGACAGCAGCCCCGCGCCACCCTGCTGCAGGATGCGGCCATGGAGCGCCTGGTGCGGGAACTGATCGAATCGGTGCCCGCTTCGCCGGAGCTGGCGCAGCAACGGCCAATGGCCGCCTGCAGCGCGCAGGAGGAGCCGGTTACGGCACTGGAGTTGCCGCTGGCGCCGGCGCAATTGGATTTGGAGCCGGCCATCTCCGTAATCGCCGAGCGGGCGCAGTCCCTGACCGGGGCGAGCGGCAGCGCCATTGGCCTGCAATGGGGCCAGGAAGTGGTGTGCAGCGCGCGCGCCGGCCGCACCGCCCCCGACCTGGGAGTGCGCCTGCAAACCGATTCCGGCTTGTCCGGCGAGTGCCTGCGCAGCGGCCAGATCCTGCGCTGCGACGATGCCGAGGACCATCCTAACGTGGAGCGCAGCGTGGCCCGGCGGTTGGGCGTGCGCTCCATCCTGGTGGCTCCGCTGCAGCACTTCCGCAAGACCTTGGGCATCTTCGAAGTGCTTTCCACTGAGACTTTCGCCTTTGACGACCTGGCGGTAGCCAACCTGCAGATGCTGGCAGGATTTATGGTGGCCGCCATCGCCCGGGCCGCGGGCATGCCGGCAATGAGAAAGCAGCTATAGCAGCCAACACCCGCCGGTGATGTGGCGCGGGCGTCCCGCTCGCGAGCAGGCTCTTGCCCGTTATAACGTGAACCTTCACATCGTGCCCGTGCTCAGCAACCCATTAAGGACAGGTATCAGTTCCGCACGCTGGAAAGCATGGCGCGAGCCATAAAGATTTGCGCTTGGGTGTTGGCGGCGAAAATCGTAAGATGTAAGTGATAGCTCAGGTTCAATTCATGCTTGTGGAACGGCGCCGTCGTTTACGCCACAAAGTACACAGCCCTGCCTACGCCAGCATCGGCGCGGGAGTCGGGGGAGTGGTGCTGGACGCGAATGATAGCGGCGCGGCCATTGAGAGTGTTGCCCGCCTCCTGCCCCAATCCTTCGTTGATCTGCGCCTGGATCTGCTGGACACGCGCGCTTCCGCGGTTACGCCGGCGCGGGTTGCGTGGTGCGATGCAAACGGCCGGGTGGGGCTGGAGTTCCTGAACCTGACCGGAGAATCCCGCCGCCAGTTGCAGCAATGGCTGCTGCTGAACGCGCTGCTGGCCACGGAAGACGCCGGTCGGCTGAAGCAGGCGGCGGTTGCGCCGGCGGGTGCGGCGCCGGCAGCAGACGGCGACCCCGCGTTCCGGGAGGTTGCCGAGCGCGCCCTGGCGTGTACGGAAGCTCACGGAGCGGCCCTGGCGCTGGTGGACGGCGAAGCCATCATGTGCCGGGCTACAGCGGGAGAAATAGCGCCGCCACCGGGAACCCGGCTGGACACGCAATCGGGCATTTCCGGAGCCTGCATCCGCAGCGGCCGCTGGCTGCGTTGCGATGATCCCCGGCTGGATCCGCATGTGGACCGAGAGAGCTGCCAGGCTCTGGGCATCAATTCCGTGTTAGCCGTTCCCATTGGCGAACGGGACCAACTCCTGGGGCTGATTGAAGTGTTCTCTCGCTCGCCTTACGCCTTCAAGGAGGTCCATTGCTCGGCGCTGCAGGAACTGGCGAAAACGGTGGCGCAATCGCTGCGTCCGCAGAGTGTCAAAGCTGCGCCCCCGGCCCCGGTGACGGAGCCGGAAGCTAAGGAACCGCTGATAGAGCCGGAAAGCAAAGAGGCGCCGGCGCCGCCTGCATCAACAAACGCCGGCGCAGCGCCAATCCCGGCCAAGCCAACCCTGCCCAGCCCAAGTCCTTCCCCGCCAGCCGTGCCGGCCAGCGGCACCGCGCCCAAGGCAGGCGAGGCAGCCGGTAGCGGTGGAGAACGGGTGATTCTGGTGGCCTTGCTGGCGGCGCTGGTGATTCTGGGTTTGTGGTTCGTGCTGGGCAGGGGAGCGGGAGCAACCAAGGACGTGGATGCGGCCGAGGCGCCGCCAGCATCCGCGCCAGCGCCGTCGCAGCCCACTCAGGCCGCTCCGCCGAGTTCCGGTCTGACCCCAGCAGCAGTCACTCCCGAGCTGTCTGATTCCGTTCAGCGCCTGCGCCGGCAGGCGGAAGCTGGAGACACCGAAGCGGCATTCGAACTGGGAGCCCGGTACGCCAGTGGAGAGGACGTGCCGCAGAATTACACCGAGGCGGTGAAGTGGTTCACCCGGGCCGCCAATGGCGGCCAGGTGCTGGCGGCGGCCACTCTGGGAGCCTATTACTGGGCAGGACGAGGCGTAGCCCAGGATGACGTCAGCGCCTACGTGTGGTCCGCGATTGCCAAAGAGGGAGGCGACGAAGCCAGTAAATATCGTCTGGCCATCCTGCGGTCGCGCATGACCGCGGCCCAAATCTCCGAGGCCGACCAACGCGCTGCCGCCTGGCGGCAAAGCCACCTCCACTCGCGTTCGGCGGCCAAAATAACTTCCCAACCGTAATCAACTGTATTGGATCAGGGCACGCTGGGACTGACCGGAGTCTTGCTGCCTCCCCGGGAAAGCGCCAGGGCAAGACCCACGCCGCCAGCCGCAGCAGCTCCCAAGGCGATGGCAGCGATCTTTCCTTTGCTGACGCTGAGCGGTTTGGAAGCAGTTGCCGGAGTCTGGTCTGCTGAATCAGCCAGTGGGCAATCATTGCCGGCGCTGAAGCTGATGAGGTTGCCGGCGCCGATGCTGGTAGTCTGCACCCCATCGTTCACGCTAATGCTGCCTTCCCGCGTGGCGATTTCCAGTTTGCCGCTGGCGCGAGTGATCTCGTACTTGGCCACGTCACCCTGAGGGGTGATGGTGAGGTTGGCTACGTGCGAGGACATGCGGTTAACCACCGTGGTTACCAGCAGGTGTCCGCAGCCCATCTCCAGCCCTTTTGGGTTGTAGGTCAGAACGGTATTGGGGGAGAGCAGTACGGTGGAGCCGACAGCGGTCAAGCTGGCGCTGGCGGAAGCGCCGGTCTGCACTTTGTC
>DASVBI010000105.1:0-5244 GCA_036375915.1 Terriglobales bacterium
ATCCATGACCTTACTTTTTTCTTCCTGCTTTGCTACCGCCCGTTTGGAATTCAGTTCCACGTGGAAACCTCGTTGTTCAGTGTTTTCTTTGCCAAGCTGGAGCGGGGTAACTTAAAGCCGGTGCGATGGGGCATTCCCGACGAGCACCTGGACCAGGTGAAATCCTTCGGCGTGAAGACGTTTGAAGAGTTCACCTGGAAGCACATGCTCGACTTCTACTCCTGCGCCGATTGCGGGCGCTGCTCCGACAACTGTCCCTCCAACGCGGTGGGCAGGCCTTTGTCGCCGAGGTTTCTCACCATCAAGGCCAGGGACTATGCGTTCCAGCACTACCCAATGTTCGGAAGAGCAAAAAACGGGCAGCCACTGGTGGGCAATGTTTATTCCGAAGATGAAATCTGGTCCTGCACCACCTGCGGCGCGTGCGAGGAAGAATGCCCGTTGCTGGTGGAATACATAGACAAAATCGTTGATCTGCGGCGCGGTCTGGTGGATGACGGAAACGTGCCGCAGTCTCTGCAGAAGCCGCTCAAGGCGCTGGACAGTCGCGGCAATCCCTACGGCAAGATGGCGAAGAAAAGGGCGGATTGGGCGAGCGCGGGGAAATTGGAGCAGACCAGCCGGGTCAAGGTCCTGAATGGCGAGGGCGCGAGCACTCTGTATTTTGTAGACAGCATTACTTCCTACGACGACCGCATACAGGCGATTGGACAGGCCACGGCGAAAATTCTGAACCATGTAGGAGAGGATTTTGGAATTCTGGGCGCCGCCGAGAAAGACAGTGGTCATGAAGTTCGGCGTTTTGGCGAGGAGACGCTGTTCCGCGCCCTGCGCGACCACAATACTCAAGCCATCCATGAATCCGGAGCGCGGCGGATCGTCACTTCCGATCCGCATGCCTACAACGCGTTAAAACACGATTACAAGGATGTGCCTCCGGTCGAGCACATCAGCCAGGTAATTGCCCGGGAGGTGAAATCGGGCAGAATCAAGTTCCATCCGGCGGAGAACGGCAAGGTTTACACCTATCACGACCCCTGCTACCTGGGCCGGCACAATCAGATTTACGACGATCCACGGAATGTGCTCGATGCCATTCCTGGCTTGAAGCGGGTTGAGATGCGCCGTTCCCGCGACCGCTCCTTCTGCTGTGGGGGAGGGGGTTTGATGCTGTTTTATGAACCGAAGGAAGAAGAACGAATCGGGGTAAAGCGGGTCAGGATGGCTGCCGAAGCGGGAGCCAATGTGATTGTCACGGCGTGTCCCTTCTGCATGGTGAATCTGGAAGATGCGATCAAGGTGGCGGGGTTGGAAGGAAAGATGACGGCCATTGACCTGGCGGAGTTGACAGACCAGCAAATGGTACGGAAAAGCCCGGTGGCATAAGGAGGTTGCGTGGAGATTCTGGTTTGCGTGAAAAGAGTGCTGGATACTTCCGAAAATGAGATCGAGCTTAACCGGGAAGGGACCGGCATCGAGCTCGAGGAGGCAGTTTACTCGATAAATGAACCCGACAATTATGCAGTCGAAGAAGCGCTGCAGATCGTGGCCCGGGTTGGAGGCAAGGTCACAGTGGTGACCGTTGGCGGGGAGGATGACGAGGAAGTCCTGCGCCGGGAGATGGCGATGGGCGCCCAGCAGGGCGTACTGCTTTCCGATGCGGCCTTCAGCGGGTCAGACGCCAAGGGAATTGCAACCATCCTCGAGAGTTTCGTGCAGAAGGGCGCCTACGACCTGATCTTGACCGGAGTGCAGGCTGAGGACGGAGGCGCTCAGGTTGGCGGCATGCTGGCTGCAATGCTCGACTACCCCTTTGCGTCCCTGGTCAACTCCATCGAAGTCCTGCCAGGCCGGAAACTGAAGATCAGCCGTGAAATTGAGGGCGGCAACCGCGAGCTCAGTGAGATCGAGCTGCCCTGTGTGCTTTCGATTCAGACCGGCATTAATGAACCTCGTTATGTCGGCATGCGCGGCATCCGGGCGGTAGCCTCCCTGCCTATCCCTACCTACGGGGCCCCGGAACTGCAGATTGACCCCGGCAAGGTGGGGGAGTCTGCCGCAAGAGTGAAGCGGCTGGACTATTTTGTGCCCACGGTGGGCAGGGGAGCCGAAATGCTCGACGGCAGCCGCGAGGAAAACGTAGAGAGAGTTACCGAGCTGATCGCGGCGAAAGGAGGCCTGAGGTGACGCCTCGCATTTTTGCTTATGTTACGCACAAAGCCGGTTTGGTGGATGATTCCGCGGCGGAACTGCTGGCTGCGATAAAACAGATTGATGCCGCTGCGGCGCCGACTGCAATTCTCAGCGGCTTGGGGGCGGAACTGGATGCCGCCTGCGCCAGCCTGTGCGCTTCCTACCCGGAGATCTGGAAAATTTCAAACCCAGCTCTTGCATACCCCAACGCCGAACTGATCCGGAAGGCGTTGGTGAAGGTTTTACCCCCAGGAGCCATTCTCCTGCTGGCCCATGAACATTTCGGGATTGACCTGGCGCCGGGTCTTTCCATCAAGCTTAACGCGGCCTTCGCCTCCGACCTGCTGGCCATCGAGGGCATCGAAGCCGGGGAACTCAGAATAGTGCGCCAGGAATTTGGGGGTCAGGTAAGCGCTCATGTTGTTTGCGACATTTCTTCCGGCGCGGTTTTGACGATCCGTCCAGGCGCGTTCAAGCCGGGGGGGATACCGCCGGCAAACGGCAACGTGGTGGACAAGTCAGGAGAGGTTGGAGCGCTTACTTCTGGGCGCCGCTATGTGGAAACGGTCATCGCCGAATCAGGCGAAGTGGACATCACCAAGCACTCCATTCTTGTCTCCGTCGGCCGGGGAATTCAGGAGAAGGATAATCTCTCCCTTGCCCAGGATCTGGCGGACGCGCTGGGTGCGGCGGTTTCCTGTTCGCGGCCGGTGGTTGATGCCAAGTGGCTGGAGAAATCGCGCCAGGTCGGCTCCTCCGGCAAGACAGTAAAACCGAAGGTCTATCTGGCATGCGGCATCAGCGGCGCCTTCCAGCATCTGGCCGGCCTCAAGGGAAGCCCCTTCATCATCGCCATCAACAAGAATCCTAAGGCCCCGATCTTCCAGGTGGCCGATATCGGAATTGTTGATGACATTCTGGAGTTTCTGCCGGAGCTGACCAGCAAGGTCCGCGAGTTGCGAAGCAAAGCAGCCTAGAGAGGTCATTCATGATTACGCCAAAAACGCTGAAGTTGAGTTTGAAGTCGCTGCGGGATTTCGCTAAGAAACGGCTGCCCGACGAAACCCTGATCGAACTGGACGAGCGCGACGAGTGCCCGCTGGACATTGTTCGTTACATGTGCGATCCGGACCGGCTGGGGATTCAGCTGCTTTTTATTCCGGAAGAGTACGGCGGCCTCGGCGGTGGCGCATTCGACGTGTATTGCATTTGCGAGGAGATGGCGCGGATTGATCTGGGCATTGCTACCGCGGTGCTGGCCACATTTCTGGGCAGCGACCCGATTACGGTGGGCGCCACTCCGGAACAGAAAAAACATTGGCTAAGCCGGATTGCGAACGAAGGATTGTTGTTCGCCTACGGCGCCACCGAACCTGAGGCAGGCAGCGATCTGGGAGCTCTGAAGACCACCGCCGACCCAGTGCTTCAGGACGGCCGTGTCGCCGGGTACAAGATCAATGGAAACAAACAGTGGATCAGCAATGGCGGAATTGCTGGCGCCTACACGGTTCTGGCCAACACGCCGGCGGGCCCGAGTTGGTTCGTTGTAGAGAAGGACACAAAGGGATTCACCCATGACGAACCCGAAAACAAGCACGGCATTCGCCTGAGCAACACGGCCGCCTTGGCGTTCAACGATGTCTATGTTGAGGCCGACCGGCTCCTCGGCGGCGTGGAAGGTCAGGGACTGAATCAGGCCCAGGCGGTGTTCGGCTATACGCGCCTGATGGTAGCCGCCTTTGGCCTGGGCGCAGGCTGGGCGGCTCTCGACCGGGCCATCCCCTATTCCACCAAGCGCATTCAAGCCGGGGCGCCATTGTCAGAAAAGCAGGGATATACCCACAAACTGATTGTGCCGCACGTGCTGCGCCTGGAAGCCGCCCGTTCTTATATCGAAGAAACCGCGGAACGCATTGATGCCGGCGAGGGCAGTCTGAATACCGAAGGGGAAATTGCCAAGTACATGGCTTCGGAAGCGGGCAATGCGGCGGCAGAGGCCAGCATTCAGGCCCTCGGCGGTTATGGGTACACCCACGAATACATGGTGGAGAAAATCAGCCGTGACGTGCGCATCACCACCATTTATGAAGGCACCTCCGAGATCATGGAGATGACCATCAGCCGCGACCGCTGGCAGCTTCACCTTAAGACTCGCGGGCAGTACTACCACGAGCAGGCGCAAAAACTGGAGCAGGTGCATGCGGGACATCCGGATGTGGGGGCTGAGATTGCGGCGCTGGCCGCGCACGCGCTGGCCGAGGTGATGGAGAGGGCTCGTACCGGCCGCCTCACCCGATATCAACACGTTCTATTGCGGCTGGGCGAGTTGATCTCCTATGCCGAGTGCGCGGGCAGTCTGGTGCGGCGGGCGGCGCGTCTGGCAGACGGCAAGCCGAATGAAAAAGCCAATCGGCGCTTCGACGCCGCTGCCTTGGCGGTTCTAAGCCGGGCGTTCGCGCGGGAAGCGGCATTCAAGGTTGCGGAAGAAGGATTGCGCCTGGTAGCCGGATCGGGCGGGGTAACAGATGCCGAAATGGCAGCCTTTGAAACCACTCTGCGATTGCCGGCTGTTCATCGCGCGCAGACGGGCCTCATAGCAGACATGGACTTCATAGCCGACGTTTTATACAACCGCGCGGCAAAAAACGCCGCGCGCGCAGCTTGATTTTATAGGGTGCAGCAGGAGCGTCATCATGGAAGATACCGCTTACAGAGCCATCGCCATTGTCGGGACAGGCGCCATTCTGCCCGATGCTTCCAACGTATCCACGTTTTGGGAGAACGTAAAAAGCGGCCGTTACAGCATCACGGAGGTGCAACCCGACCGCTGGGATCCCGCGCTTTACTACGATTCTGAACCTAGCGCCCCCGATAAAACCTACTCCAAGATCGGGGGATGGGTTCGCGATTATCCATGGGAGCCTATGAAGTGGCGCCTGGCGGTTCCACCGCGGGTGGTTGATGCCATGGATTTAGCGCAGAAGTGGGCGATCGCCTGCACCCGGGAAGCACTGGAAGACTACGGCTATCCCCAGCGCCCGCTGGACCTGG
>DASVBI010000289.1:0-4405 GCA_036375915.1 Terriglobales bacterium
GAACGGCTATTTCGCCAACCTGGTGTATGACAACGCCGGCTGGGATTACAAGACGGCAAAGCTGGACCGGGCGGTGAAGGCGGCAGATGCCAAAACGGCGGGACTCCTGAATGCCACCGACCCGAATCTGAAGGGTTTCCAGGCGCGGGGCGGCAAGCTGATTATCTACCACGGCTGGAACGATCCGGCCATTTCCCCGCTCAACACCATCAACTATTACCAGCAGGTAGTGAGCACAATGGGCGGTCAAGCCGCAGATTCGTTTATGCGCCTGTACATGGCGCCGGGCATGCAGCACTGCTTCGGAGGGCCAGGAGCGGATTCGTTTGGCGAGCCGGGCACGACGGTGCCCAAAGACCCTGGGCACGACATGCAACTGGCGCTGGAGCAGTGGGTTGAGAAAGGGACGACACCCGGCGCGATTGTGGCTACTAAGCACGTGAACGACGAAGATCCCGCCAAGGGCGTGAAGATGACGCGGCCATTGTGCCCCTACCCGCAGGCGCCGAAGTTCAAGGGAGCGGGCGATCCCAACCGGGCAAGTAGTTTTGAGTGCGTGACAGGAGCGAAATGAGGTTGCCACGCGCCAGGCGCAGCCGACGTGCGCAGAGGCCGAACAAAGGAGTAAGCTGAGGCAAAACACTCCGCAGGGTGTGGATAAAACTGATGGCCATTGCTAACACGAAGACCTCTGTCACCACCACGGAAGCGCCTCCCGGCAGCTACGGGCCGGCCCTCACTGTCGTCACCACCCTGTTCTTCATGTGGGGCGCGCTGACGGCGCTGAACGACGTGTTGATCCCGCATTTCCAGCATGTCTTTAATTTGAAGCTCGCCGTGAGCATGCTGGTGCAGACGGCCTTTTTCTCCGCCTATTTCGTGTTCTCCATCCCCGGCGCTAAGGTGATTGACTGGCTGGGATACAAGAAGGCGATGGTGCTGGGGCTGCTGACCATGGGCGTGGGCGCGTTCCTGTTTGTGCCCGCGGCCAAGGTGCCGTCGTTTGGATTGTTTCTGACCGCGCTGATTGTGCTGGCGGCGGGGATAACAGTGCTGCAGGTGGCAGCCAATCCTTATGTAACCGTGCTGGGCAAGCCGGAAACCGCTTCCAGCCGGCTGAACCTGACGCAGGCGTTCAACTCGCTGGGCACGGTGGTGGCGCCCTGGGTAGGCGCCCACCTGATCCTCACCGGGGTGATGGCCAATGAGAGCGCGGTAGAGCAGGCCGCCTCGGTGATCAAGCCCTATGTGGGGCTGGGCATTGCCCTGGTGGTGCTGGCGATGCTGATCGGCATTGCCAAGCTTCCCGAAATTCAGGCGGCGGAACACCACATCGGGGAGAAGGTCAACGATTCAGTGTGGAAGCATCCCAATCTGATTTTTGGGGCGATCGCTATTTTTGTTTATGTGGGGGCGGAAGTTGCCATTGGCAGCTCGATCGCCAATTACCTGGCGCTGGACAACATTGGGCATTTCATTTCCCATGCCGCCGCACCGAGCGCCTCGGCCCGCTACCAGCAGGCGCTGGTGATTGCGGCCAAGTACATCTCGCTGTACTGGCTGGGCGCGATGGTGGGGCGCTTTATCGGCTCAGCCATCCTGCAGAAGATGAAGACGGGGACGCTGCTGGCCTTCTGCTCGATTATGGCGACGGCGCTGGTTACCCTTTCCGTGTTCAGCAACGGGCACGTGGCCATGTGGGCCATCCTGCTGGTGGGCTTCTTCAACTCCATCATGTTCCCCAGCATTTTCACGCTGGGCGTGGCGGAATTGGGACCTCTGACCGGGGACGGCTCCGGAATCATGATCATGGCTATCGTGGGCGGGGCCATCATTCCCTGGTTCGTGGGCAGGATGGGGGATCTGATCAATGCCAAGTCCTATGGCGGAGCCCTGTGGGGGCAAGGGCTGCACTACGCCCTGATCGTGCCGGCCTTGTGCTACCTGTACATCCTGTTCTTCGCGCTCAGCGGATCGAAGCCAAACAGCGAGCGGTACGCAAAGGGGTGACGCCTTCCCACCCCTTTGTCCAAACCGAAAAAGGGGTGGAGCACCCGCATCTCAGGGAATTGTGAAATTCCTATCAGGCTCAAGATGACATTGATCCCGGGAGACCGGCCGGTTATAGGTGTGGACGTTGGCGGCACCAAGATCGCCGCCGGGGTGGTGGACCAGAGCGGCGCCATCCTGCAGCAGATGCGCGCACCTATGGCCACCAGGGCAGGGGCATCGGCCGGTCTGGCGGCGGTGGTCTCTGCCATCCAGGCGCTGGCGCAGAAGAGGGGCGGGGGCAAGCTTTCGGAGGTGGTAAGCGGCATCGGCATCTGCTCGCCGGGTCCGCTCGACCCGGAAAAGGGTGTGGTCATCAATCCGCCCAATCTTCCCTGCTGGCGCAATTATCCCCTGGCGGCGGAGGTGGAGCGGGCACTGGGCGTGCCGGTGAAGCTGGACAATGACGCTAATGCAGCGGCGCTGGCCGAGGCGCAGTGGGGTGCGGGACGCGGCTACCGCAATGTTTTTTACGCCACCCTGGGCACCGGGATCGGCACCGGAATCGTTTTCGCCGGCAAGATCTACCACGGGCGTACGGGAGCGGCCGCCGAGGGCGGGCACGTCAGCATTGACTACCGCGGGCCGCGCTGCGGCTGCGGCAAGCCGGGATGCATCGAGGTGCTGGCTTCCGGGCCGGCTATCGCCCGCAGAGCGCGCGCCAAGCTGGAAGCCGGCGGGCATTCCAGGATTCTGGAAATGGCAGGCGAGAATCTGGAGGCGATCAGCAGCGAAATGGTGGGCCAAGCTTACGCCTCCGGCGATGCCGTGGCGCGGGAGGTGCTGGGGGAAACGGTGGAGCTGCTGGCACTATGGCTGGGCAACATGGTGGACCTGCTGGAGCCGGACGTAATGGTGGTGGGAGGCGGAGTGGCGGCGATGCTCAGCCCGTTGTTTGGTGCGATCCGCGAGCGCCTGCCCGCCTGCTGCATCAATTCGCGCTGCGGTGAGATTCCCCTAGTGATGGCGCGATATGGCGGCGACGCGGGAATCGCCGGAGGCGCGGCCTTGTGCAGTGGGATGGCGGTGGCGAAGAGTTGAGGCCACAAGGGCTGTAAAAGGACGCTGCTTTGCGGCTACATCCTTTGCCTTGGCCGTTCGCTGGCGAGGGCGCCCGCGCCACAAACGCTCACCTCGCAGAAGGCTCGCGGCAGTGAACCCATGGCACTGTCGTGCCATTCCCAAAGGTACCGGTTGGGCTTAATTTCCAATCAAGCCACTTCGTAGATCAGCCTGCCCAGGCAGTTTCAAACCAGGAGCTACCTGGGCAGCCGGATCACATCTCCCAGGAATTAACACACCTCAAACACGGCCTGGAACCACCTCCGGGCCCCAGCCAAACGAGGGAGGTTGCCAATGTCGGACCCGCTCACCCCCGTCGAACAGCAGATCGTACGCTGTGCCTTGAACAACCTGACCGAAGAGCAGACCGCGCGTTGCCTCCACCTGACCGAGCGCACTGTGCGGGAAAACCTGCGTAGTGTTTACCGCAAGCTGGGCATCAGTTCCCACCTGGAATTACTGTTCTCGGTTTGTTCCGGGTCAGTGAAGGTTGCGGCCGGCGAAGGGGCGGCCGCCTAGAGCGCACGCCGGCGGGTTACTGGAAGAACTCACTCATGTCGGGAGCAGAGCTGGAAGCGCCGGGGAGTGCCTTGGCTCCTGTGGCCTGGATCAACATGCGCAACGTGCTCTGGTGCTGATAGAAAGTGGTGGATTGGTAGCCAGGCTTGGCCCGGGGACTGATCACCAGCAGAGGCACGTGGCCGCCGCCGTTGGCAATGTCAGTATCGAAAGACTCGTCGAAGACGATCACCAGCAATCCATCTTTCTGAAAGCCGCTGCTAGCCAGCAAGGGAGCGATGTTGGCGCGCAGCCAGCCATCGGCGGAGGAGAGCCGCAGGCCGTCGTCGCATAGCGGACCTCCCCCGGGACAATCATGAGCGTCGTGTTCGGCGTTGGGCACGATAAAGGAGAAATTGGGAAGCTGGTTATTGCCCAGGTCCACGGCAAACTGGGTAAAAGGCACCAGGTTCTGAAGCTGAGGGCTGCTGTTGCGCACATCGCTGAAATAGGAAAACGGGTTGTGATGCTCGAAGTAGGGATAGACGTCGCCGCCGGTGTAGCCCACTGAGGGCAGGCTCTCGGCATACGCCTTCCAGGTCTTCCCCGCCGCGAGCAATTCCCGCACCAGGTTGTCAGCATCCACGGTGCCGGTAAAGCTGTCGTCAACGGTAATCAGCCGGCCGGTAGTCAGCATGAAGTAGTTGCCGATGGATTGATGGATGTCGGCATAGTAGTTGGTTGCCAGGCCATAGCGCGCAGCCAGGCTGTTCAGGTAGGGCATGGCGGAGCTGCC
>DASVBI010000149.1:0-2887 GCA_036375915.1 Terriglobales bacterium
GGCGCTTACTGACACCGTGCTGCAGATGGTGCCTGGCGTGCCGGTTGACCAGTGGTTCGATTGGTACAAGAAGACTCTGACTCCGCTCAAACCTGGCGTTTATCAGCTCATCGTGCACCTGGCGTCCGACGATCCGGAAATGCGTGGCGCCACCTTCAAGCACCCTGACTGGGGCGCAGCCTGGCGCCAAGCCGACCTGGATATGGTCAGCAGCCCCGAGTTCCGCCAGTTCCTGAAAGACCAGGGCTTCATCCTGGTGGGGTGGAAAGACCTGGCGAAGGCTCTGCCTGCGGATTACGCCCGACGAAAACCGTAGTTAACGCCGCGTGGAGCGACCACCCAGGAGATGCCACCAGGGATCGCGACCGGTTCCCGAATCTGCGGAGTGCTGAGGTAGCATGTCTTTCATGCCCAGCCGCCTCTCCAATCTGCAGCACATCGTGGTGGTGATGCTGGAGAACCGCTCTTTTGACAATGTGGCGGGCTTTCTTTACGACCAGACCTCGCAGCCACGGCATTTCCTCCCCGCAGGAACGGATCCTCACTACAACGGCATGCCTCTCGACTATTCCAACCCTTCCAACCCGGCCTACTTCGAGGGTACTGGCCCGGCGAATCCTGTGCCCGTGCACCGCGGCTCTGACAATCTCCAGGTGCCGGATTCCGACCCGCAGGAGCTGTTCGACGACATAACCTTCCAGATTTTTGGCACCACGACGCCGCAATCGAGGCAGACGCCCGCCATGAATGGATTCCTGGTGAGCTACGAGCGCGTGGCCAAACAGCACCCTGAAGAAATCATGCAGTGCTACACGCCCGAGCAGCTCCCGGTCATCAGCCAACTGGCGCGCAGCTTCGCCATCTGCGACGCCTGGTACGCCTCTTGCCCCTGCCAGACCTTCCCCAACCGCTCCTTTGTGCACGCCGGCACTTCCTGCGGGCAAGTTAACAACTGGCCCTACACTCCTTTCGATTACGACGTGCCTACCATTTTCAACGTGCTCACCGGGATAAAAGCGGATTGGGTCGTTTACAACGACAGCATTTTCGAATCGGCCACCCGGCTGCAGTTTCCCAGGCTCTGGGACGTGCTGCTGGAGGCGCACTTCCAGGGTTTCGACGATTTCCAGGAAGCGGCGCGCCAGGGTAGGCTGCCCCGCTACTGCTTCGTCGAGCCCAGCTTCCTGATCAATCCCAACGACCAGCATCCTCCCCACGACATGCTGCTGGGCGAGCGTTTTTTATGGCAGGTTTGGAACGCAGTGGCCAGCGGCGCGCATTGGGAATCCACCCTGCTGCTCATCACCTACGACGAGCACGGCGGTTGCTGCGATCACCAGCCGCCGCCCTGGGGCGCTACTCCCCCGGACGGTCGCCGCGCCCAGAACGGTTTCAGCTTCGACCGCTACGGCGTGCGCGTGCCCGCCGTGGTGGTTTCACCCTGGATCGAAGAAGGCACCGTGTTTCGCTCGCCCACCGGGCGGCCCTACGATCACGCTTCCCTGCTGGCCACTCTTCGCGACTGGCTGCAGGTTCCCCAAAGCGCAATGCTGCAGAGCGCGAGGGTGGCCGATGCGCCCACCCTGGAACAAGTGCTGACTAGGTCCTCGCCGCGGGCGGAGATTCCAGCCATTGCTTATCCCGCAGGCACCCCGGTGGAGCACCCGCTTACGCTGCCTCCCAATCACTTCCAGAAAGGTTTGGCCATGGCTCTGGCCCATCGCTATGGCGTGCGTGGCGCCGTCAAAGCGGTGGAGAACCTCGCCACCCGCCGGCACGTTGCTGACTTCTTCGCTGAGCACAAGGCCAAGGGCAAAAAGCGCTGAGTGGCGGTCCTTGGTGGCGCGGGCGCTCCCCCCCGCGTTTCGCCTGGCGAACTCGGCCATCATGCTATCAAGGGGCATCTCGGGGTGTGCAGCAGGCTGAATGCTGACTGCTGAGTGCTACCGCCGCTTCAGGCAAAAGAAAAAGGGAGGCAGGTTCGCCTCCCTTTCCTTTTATCTCCGGAACTGTTTCAGTACAGCCGGAAATTAACTTCCACGTTGATCTGCACCGCCACCGCGTGGCCATCTTTCATCGCGGGCTCGAACTTCCAGTTGCGCACCGCCTCGATGGCTTTCTGGTCGAGTCCCATACCCAGCGAGCGCGCTACCTTGATCTCGTGCGGCCGGCCATCCGGACCCACAATCAGCCACAGCACGCAGGTACCCTGATACTTGGCCTTGCGCGCTTCTTCGGAGTATTCCGGATCGGGCGTATAGACCGCGCGCGGGGCGGAAACGCCGCCACCTACGCGGAAAACGCCGCCACCGATCCCTCCGCCCCGGCCCGGACCAACGCCCGGCCCCGTGCCGGAACCGACGCCACCGCCAGAGCCCGACCCGATGCCACCGCCAGAGCCTGTGCCGTTAGAAGGCGGGCCCGCCGGAATCACGGCCTTGGGATCGCCGAAGTTAGGCAGGTTGTTCGCTGCCAGGTGCACCTGCGGCGGAACTACTACCGTGGGTTCCATGGTCAGCTTGGGATTATCATTGCGCACCACCATGGCGGGGGGCGTGAACTGCTCCATGGCCAGTTTCGGCAGCTTGCCCTTTGGGGCCTGGAACTTGTCTCTATCTCCGCCGCCACCACCGCCGCCGATGGTGTCATTCTTCTTGTTGGACATCGGAGTATAGGGCGAGAGGTTGGGTGCGATCAGGGTGACGGTTTCGTGCTTTTCCGCCTGTTTCACCACCCGGGCACCGGCAATCGAAATGGCCACAATGCCCCCGATGGCCAGGCAATGCAAAACCACCGAGCCCACCGCACTCTTTTTCTTGTAGTTGTACTCGCCCCAGATCTCCTTTACAGGCACTGGCTTGGAGGTCAACTGCAAGGGCGGAAGCTT
>DASVBI010000174.1:0-5471 GCA_036375915.1 Terriglobales bacterium
ATGGCAGTTTTCCTCAGGGGAGCTGCCGGCCTGGCGGCGGCCACGCCGCGCTACGACGAGGCCGCGGAACAGCAGATTCTCGAACTGCTCAACCAGGCCCGCACCCAGCGCGGCTTGCCGGCGCTGGAGGCCAATGCGCAGCTGCAGGAAGCGGCTCGCGCCCATTCCCAGCTGATGGCTTCGCGCCAGAGACTCTCGCACAAGCTCAGCGGCGAGCCGGCGGCAGGCGAGCGGCTGGCCGCGACCGGCTTGCATTTCGACCGCGACGGCGAGAATGTTGGCCTTAACCAGAGCGCCGAGGGCGCGCACCAGGGCTTCATGCACTCGCCGGGCCATCGCGCCAATATCCTCAGTCCCGATTACAACGCGGTCGGCATCGGCGTGGTGGCTCGCGGCGGCAACCTCTGGGTGACCGAGGATTTTGCCCGCACCTTCGCCGAATATTCCGGCGCGGGGGTGGAAGAAATCGCAGCCGGACGCGTCAGCGAATTGCGCGGCCGGGCCGGGCTGCCCAGCCTGGGCCGCCGCTTTGTTCCCGCGCTGCGCCAGGCCGCCTGCAGCATGGCCCACCACGACAAGCTCGACCCCCGGCTGGCCATGCGCCTGCCCGAGGTGCGCCAGGCCGCCACGTTTACTTCTACCGAGCCGCAGGTGCTTCCTCCAGAAGCCGCGGTCATCGCCCGCCAGCGCAATGCCCAGGGCTTCGCCGTCGGGGCCTGCTTCGCCCGTACCCACAAGTATCCCGCCGGCGCCTACTGGGTGGTGCTGGTGACCTACTGACTTTTGACTACGACTCGCAACTCCTGACTAACGGCTCCGAACTACCGACTGCGGGACTTGCATTTGTGCCATGGGTGGCCGCGTCGCCGCCCGGCGGTGGGATTCCCGCAGCTTGGCCTTTATGTATTCCTCGCCGGCCTTCATCATCTGCTTCCACATCTCGTAGGCCCGGCCGTGCTCGTTGAGGAAGACCAGGGCGTCGGGCGTGCTCAGCGACGTGCCCATTTCGCGGGCGAACTGCTGCAGGTGGACGGCGGTCATCTCGGCCACCACTTTCTGCCGCCAGCATTTCTTCAATTCCGCCATCGCCCCTGTCCTCCCCAATCTGAACACGAAGATAAGCTTCCGGCGCTTTGCGCGGCGATGGCTATGGTCACAATCGTCTGTGACACAGGTCACAAAGCGATGCCCGGGAGAAGCGGCGCCGGTTGGAATTTGCCTAATGGGGAGGGAATCATATATTCTTGCCCGACGCAAAGGCAGGAACGCCGAAAGCGCGTGCGAGACGGGATGAGGCGTGCTGCCGATTTCAGTGAAAGGTCGCGGCCGTCGCGATCTTGGGAGTCTGGGCCAATCAAACCGTGATGGCGACGATTTCTTCGTTGCTGTCTCAGCAGGACTTGTTGCGAACAGTCTGCAAAGGTCTGTAGAGGGCTCCAGCCATGAAGTTTCGCTGTAGACCCACGTTTTTTCTTCTCCTGGTCTGTGCCTGCGTCGGCTCTCCCAGTGCATGGGCAACCAAGGAAACGACAGCGCCACCCTCGGAAGCGGTAACCATCACCATTCCCGGCCCCCTGCACTCCTTCCTGCGGATGGCGGCGATCAGCCAACAGGTCTCTCCGGAAGACGTGCTGCCGCTATTGGCGCGCAACGTGATCACCCATGGTTATCAGGGCTGGCAGGACAAACCGGGCCCGCCCACCGAATTTCTGGTGCTGTTGAGCCGCTACGTGCAACAGGCCAGAGAACTGACGAAGCTGGCCGGGGCGGGCGGCGTCATTCGCGTTTCCAATTGCGAGCAAGCGCCACCCCTGCTGCACATTCTCGGTTACCGTTTCCGGCAAGGTTGCGGCACGGCATTGGAAACTGCTAATCCCGAAAGAGCCTTCCTCACCATTGACGCAGGCTTCCCGCTGGTGGACCTGGAAGACGATCTGCATGCCGGCAAACCCTTTGTATACCCATTTCCCGGTTCTCCCGTGCCGGCACTATTCAGCGAGAAGGATTGGACGTCCATTCGAGGAGTCGAGGCGAATACCCTCCTGGATGCGCTGCTGGACGACCCAGCGCTGTCGCGCCTTTATGCGGCCCTTTCTCAAGTTGATCCCGAGACCAGACTTGCTCTGAAGCGGTCTCCTGGACTCAACCGGCTGATGTCCTCTTCCGCGGCGCTTGACTTCTATGGAACTCACATTGTGATTCGCTCTGGCCGGGTGGTGGTGCCGGGAGGAACCCCCGCGGAATCGGGGTGGAAGGATCTGGTGGGAGCAAGCACGGCTTCGCCAGGGCAATTCGTGCCGCGGTTATTGACCAAAGACCAGGGCTGGCTGGCGGCTTACTTCGATGCGTTATCGCGCACCAGCCAGACGCGGCAGGCCTATTTCACCGAGCCGCACCGGCTGCGGCGCTTCTACCAGGCGCTGCGGGGGCGGGATGCATTTCCTGACGCCTACAAAGGGGCCTTTCGCCCCAACCCGGGTCTGTTGCTGCTGGTGACCCGTCTTCGCCTGGGGCCGAACGGGGAGCCACAGGTACCGGGCGGCCTGGAAGTGTGGAAAGAGATCTTTCGTCAGAAAACCGATTCCAAAATTGTCCACCGCCTGGCAAAACAAGCTGATAGCTGGAGAACTCCCGAGCAACTGGTGCAGGGGCTGATCGGAGCCAGCCGCGCGAAAACGGATGACGGGCCCCTGCAAATCTACCTGTTGCTAAGCGAACTGGATGCCGGGCGTGCGCCCGGGCACCGCCTGACCCAGGAGACAGCGCGTTTACTGGCCCACAAGTTCGCAAAGTTCAGCGATCAATATCTTATTTTTTCCGAGTTTCCGGATCTGGATAATGCCTCTATTGCGCGCTTTCTGGCGATTGCGGAGGGCCTCGATCGGATTTCCGATGTCACTCTGCGCGGAAACGCCATGGGGATTTTTCAGAGCAACACAGGGCTTTGGCAGATTCTGGCACGGCAGGGTCAGATCCCGAAGGCGTCGCTGAACAATTCCTGGCAGCAGGTGATGGCCCCCTTCGCCCGGATTTCCTCGGCTGCCCAGCTGTTCGACGCCGGCCGCCGCTCTTTGCAAGAACTGATGCAGGCCGCGACCGGCAAACCGGGCTGTTCTCAAGATGAAATCATTGATTTGCTGGCCGGTCCACCACAGTCCACTCCCGAAGCCCGCCAGGTGCATGAGGAGCTGGCAAAAAAACTTCGCTCCGACCTCGACGGCCAGCGACTGGTTTCTCTGGACACCATATTGGCGCTGGGCAAGGAATTGGACGCCGCGGCCGGGAGCAGGGGCGCGGAAACTACGGTCCTGCCTTTGGTTGGTGAACTGCGGGAATTCGAGATGCCGAGGCCTATCTTCAGCCGCAGTGAAAGGACGGAATGGGCAACCGGAGTCTACAACAACCGCCATACCGATTTAGAAATGCGCACCAATCTGGCGAAGGTAATCAAGTCCCATCCCGCTCCGGAGCGATTGGCTAAGGCTCGCAGCGAGCTCGTCCCCTTCCTGCGCGACACCCTGGTAGGTTTGAACTACGCTTATTACCAGCCGCCGGGCTCTCAGATCCTGCGCAACAATCCTCTTTTTGTCCGCTCCCATGACTTCGCCGGGGAAACGCTCGCGGGATTGAGTTCCGTCTGGAAAACACCGCAACTGCTTGGGGTCGGCAACCCCGCGGGTGGAGGCGCTCATCTGGTCGGCTCTCTCGCCAATCTGCCCTATGTGCTGGCGGAGGCGGAGGAAGACTTTATCGCGCCGAGAAATGTTCAAGCGCTCATCTGGACGGAAATGGTAGCGGTTTTCCTGACCGACTCGACCTTGTCGCGGTGGTGGAACGTGAGCCCGGAAGAGCTGCATGCGGTGGCGCTCTATCAGCAGGCTGGAGAGGCGCTACTGCTGGCCAGCCAAGACAATGAGCCGCTGCGCAATAAGGTACTGAGCATCCTGGGGGACCGCATGGCGCCGGCGAGGCTGGCGCTGGTGGAGAGGGCTTTGCGAACGGGGCGGCTCGCCGAGGCAAATCCGTTGATCATGCCGGCAGACACATTCTATCTGGAGGCTGAGTTCCACCGAAGATTTCCTGAGGACAGCGATTCTTCGGGGCCTGCCGGGAAGGAGTTGCAGGTTCTTGCCAGGCAGCATCCCGCAGAGGTCAGTTGGAAGCGGCTCTCTCGAGACTTCGGCGTGCCCCACCCCATGCTGGCGCAAAGTTATGCACGCGAGTTGCTGAATGTGCAACCCTTTCCGGCCTGCGAGGGATACGGCAGCGGCTTGCTGGCGGAATCCTGGGATTCCAACTATCTGTACTGGGCCCGCCTGGCCGATGGGATGGGTTATTCCCCAGTGATGCTGAACGAACTGGTTCCGGAACTTACGCGCCGCATGGCAGAAGACATCTTTGCTACCGATGCGGAGGATTGGCCGGCATTGCTGCGGGCATTGCGCCAAACCAGAGAAGAGTTCCGCGCGGGAAAAGGTGTCTTGTCACCCTCGCAGGATACGATTTCGCAGGCAGCGGAGTCATCACGCGCGAAAAAGAATCACGATTAGCGTCTGTGCACAGTTTGACTTGCAGAGGCTCCATGAAGAAATTCTATCTCCTATCCTTGGGATTGCTGGCAGTCTTCTTGCTGTGTCCCGGAATCGGGACGGTGGCGCAGGAAGGCGAATCACGAATTCTTGTGATCGTGAACATGGTGCAGCTGAATGTGGCGGTGACGGACAATAAAGGCAATTACATAACCGGTCTGCGGCCACAGGATTTTGCCGTGTTGGAGGATGGCATTCCGGAACGGATTGCCACATTTGGCGAAGGCAATGAGCCGACTCATTCCCTGCTGGAAGTTGCAGGCGACAAGCCCGCGCCGCAAGGGGATGACCGCTCGTCCCCGCGTCCGGACCCTCCTCCTGAGACCTTCGCTTCGGCCATAGCCGGCGCTAACGTGTTCATCCTGTTCGATACCAGCAATTACATGTATCGCCATTTTGTGTTCGCGCAGGATGCCATCGCTGATTTTGTTCGCACTTTGGAACCCGCGAACAAGATAGCTTTCTATTCCTACAGCCGCGACCTGTCACGAGTGGCTCGCCTTACTCCCGATCGCTCCCAGGTGTTGCGCGGGGTGCGCGCGACTGTGGCCGGCGATAACGCCGCGCTCTACAATGCCTTGCTGCTGACGGTTAAGGATGCAGCCCAGCAAAGGGGACGAAAAGTGGTGGTGGTTTTTTCCAACGGACCGGACAATGCCAGCACCGTACCTCCAGAGGATGTCGCAGAGCTGGGTCAATCGAGCGGGGTCTCAATTTACATGATAAGTACCCAGCAGGCTCAGTTGGATTCTGTCTCCACCGCGGTATTTGAGAGGATGACGGCGGCCACCGGGGGGAAGGCGTACTTTACCAAGAGCTGGAAGGACCAGCAAAAAGCGTTTGCTTCGGTGCGGGATGATCTGGCTCACCTCTACTCCATCA
>DASVBI010000136.1:0-11898 GCA_036375915.1 Terriglobales bacterium
CTTGCAAAACAGCCTCTTAATCAGAGGCTTCTTAACCATCATCACTGTTCAATCGCCAGGCGCCTTGGCGGCGGCATGGGACGGTTGCCCATGCGGTCGCGCCAGAGTATTGCGTTCAGGCGCTGGGCGGGGGCAGCGTCGGCGTGGGTGAAGTCCATTTTCAGCGATTCCCGCGCCCCGGGCGCGCTGGGCGTGTTGGTGCGGTAAAGCAGGCCGTCTTTCCGGTTTCGGTAATCGGCCTGAAAGGGTGGCTGCCCTGCCCCCCTGAACAGAGGCGCCATAAGGGGAGCGAGCGCGTCATTGTTGTTCATGGGCGGAAGTCCCAGCAGCGCCTCCATGGTGTGGATGACGCTCACGGTGGTGTAGAAGTCGTGGTCCACATAGGGACTGGCGGCGGAGCCCGGCGAATACTTGCTGATCACGAAGGCGATGCTGCGGTGCGCGTCCACATGATCGGCGCCGTCCTGGGCGTCGTCTTCCAGCGCAAAAATCGCCGTGTCGTCCCAGTAGGGGCTATGGGAAACCGCTTCCACCACCCTGCCCAGGGCCAGGTCATTGTCGGCCACGGAGGCAGCGGGGGTAGGAAACCCGGGCCGGGTGCCGGCGGTGTGGTCGTTGGGCAGACGGAGCATGACAAACGCCGGCATCTGTTCTCCTTTGCCCTCCTGGCGGGCGCGCACGAACTGCTCAAAGTCGTTGAGGAATTCGTCCACCCGCAGCTGGTCGGGGTAATCGAGGCGGAAGTCGGCGTAATTGGCGTCGAAGTGGCCGCGCAGTTCGGGCTTGGTGGGGACGTCGCGAGCCAGCATGGGCACCGGCCACGGCCACGGGCTGGGCGAACCGTGGGGCTCGCCAACGTTGGGCGGGAGCGGCTCACCCTGGCTCACCCGCGGATGCCGGCAGGGTTGCTCGGGCTCGAGGGGCGTGCCCGAGCGAGGTGATGCGGGATGGCTTCCCTGTTCCCGGCACCAGATGGTGGCCACGAACTCGCCATAGTGGCGGTAGGTGAGGCGGTGGCGCGCCAGATTGCCCCACAGGTATCCCGTTTCCGGTTCATTGACGTCGGGCTCATCCCGCTGCAAGGGAAAGTCGCCGGCGACTTCGCCTTCATAGTCGTAGGTACGCTCCTCGCCGCGATAGGCAATCTGCCAGGTCTTCTCGGTGTAGTCGGAGGTAATACCGGCGGTGGACCAGACGTGGCCATCACCGGAAACCTCCCCGCTGTCATAGAAGTTATCGAGAATGCCGAACTGGCGGGCCAGCGCATGTTCGTTGGGGGTAACGTCCTCGCCAAACATGGTGAGCGAGGGATCGCCGTCGCCGGGCTTGAGGTCGCCTAATATCTGGTCGTAGGTACGGTTTTCCTTGATGATGTAAATGACGTGGCGAATGGGATTGTTTCCGGACCGGAACACAATCTGCCCGGGAGCGCTCGTCATCAGATTGCTGTCTTCGACTTCGCGGGTGAGTTCAGCCATTCGCGGCTCCGCCTGGCGGATGCTCAAGCGGGCGATAGAGCCGTGCAAAAGCGTGGGTATGTAGCCGGTATCGTTTCCCCGGCGGGTGTGGCCGGGGTTAGGCCCGGTGCCCTCGCCCTTACCGCTGGCGATGAGAAGATCGTCACCATGGACGGCGAGCGCCGTGGGATACCATTCGCTGGGAATGAAGCCGGACGCGGCCTGGGGAGCAGATTCTACCCGCATGCCGGCCTTTAGTTCGGAGATGTCGAAGACCGCCACCGCGTCGGAGGATGCATTCGCCACGAACAGCCGCCGGCCATCGTCCGACTCGGCCAGGGCATTGGGGAAAGTGCCCCCGAACGTCTCAGTGGGCAGGCGGGTGGAAAGCAAACGCAGAAGCTTGCCGCTGCCGGCATCCACCACGGCGACGGCGTCACTGTTGGACAGGGTTACGAACAGGAGTCTGTCATCCGGGCTCAAGAGCATGGCGGTGGGATGCGAGCCGGGCTCGATGGCGGACTTCGGCTTCAGCAGGGCAATGCGGCGCCTGACTTTGCCGCGGTCGAGATCCAGTTCCGCCACTTCAGAGGCATTCCACAGGGTGCAGAAGGCGCGCCGTCCGTCGCGGGTGACCGCCACGGTATAGGGAAACGCGGAGGGCATTTCCCTGCCCGCGCTGAGATCAAACCGGCGCAGCAGCCTGCCTTTGCCGTCGAGCAGCACAGCGTTGTCGGAGAGATTATTGGCCAGCAGCAATTCTTCCCGGCCGCCGCGGGAAAACGCGACAATGCCGGCGGGATAAGGGATGGCGCTGCCTGCCGGGACCCCCGCCAAGTCATAAGCCACGTGCTTGCCGGGAAAGACCGGCTGCAGGCCGACAGGAATAAAGCCGTTTGAGGATAGCCTTCCATTTTTGAAACGGTACACTGCGATTCCATTTCCCGTGTCGCCCGGGTGCTGACCGATGGGGTCTGTAAGCGAACCCACGGTGGCATAAAGGCGGGCGCCATCGGGGCTGAATGCGAGGCCGAGAAACAGGGCCTGGCGCGCGTGGGGTCCGAGACGGGGATCGGGAAAATCGCTCAACTGGTTGGTTTGGAGATCGAGCACGGCGATGGACTGCCGGTAGTGAGACTCAGGTGTGCCAAAGCCGGCGTTGAGCAGCGCCACATAGCGGCCGCTGGGGTCGAGGGCGGCCGCCACGGGCAGGCCATTGGTGGGCTGAGGATTTCCCGGTGGCGGAGCCAGCAAATGCTTACTGCTGGGAAGGGGAATGATTTGTTGTTGGGCAAGCTTTTTCTGGTAACCCAAGGCGAGCGAGGCAATCAACAGGAGCAAGAGAAGTGTACGCTTCAAGTGGCGTCGGCCCTTTCCGCGAATGGCCGACCATTCTATCGGAATTGTATTGCGCGCAGGTTACCAATTTCATTCAACTCCGGACGAAAGTGGCGTGTTCCGGTTTAAAATTGACAATCCATTTCGCACCAAGAGCATGAATAATCCAAGCCCAAATACTCCGCCCGGCTGGCCGGGCATTCCGCCGCGCTGGACCTCGAGCGCCAAAAACGGCGTGGGCACAGCGCTGAGCCCTTCCAGCCGGGTCTGGTTTACGCTCAGCCACGGCATTCTGAATGAGATTTATTTTCCCCGGGTGGACATTGCCTGTACCCGTGACCTGGGGCTGATTATTACCGACGGCCGCTTCTACTTCTCCGAGGAAAAACGGCATGCCACCTCGGTGGTCAACTACCTTGCGCCGGGCGTGCCGGCCTATCGGCTGGTCAATACAGCGATGGACGGGCGCTACCGCATCGAGAAGGAAATCTGCACCGACCCCTGCCGCCATGTGTGCCTGCAAAAAATCTGTTTCCAGCCTCTGAAAGGAAGTCTGGCTGACTACCGCGTTTACGTGCTGCTGGCGCCGCATCTGGCTAATTGCGGCTACGGCAATACCGGCTTCCTTGGGGACTACAAGGGCACACCGATGCTCTATGCCTCCCGCGAAGGGTACGGGCTGGCACTGGCTTCTTCCGCCGACTGGCTGAAGCGCTCCGCCGGTTATGTGGGCACTTCCGATGGCTGGCAGGACCTGTCGCGCAACTACGAAATGACGTGGGAGTACCCGCGCGCGGAAAACGGTAACGTCGCCCTGACCGGGGAGGTGGACCTGGCGGGCTGCGGCGGCGAGTTTGTGCTCTCGCTGGGCTTTGGCCAGGTGGCTTCCGAAGCCGGCGGGCATGCTCTGGCCAGTTTGCTGGAGGGGTATGAGACCGCGCGCCGGGAGTATGTGCAGGGCTGGCAGGAGTGGCTGCAAAAAGTGGACTCGCCGGATGCCGACGGCGACCATGACATGTTCCGCATCAGCGCCTGCGTGCTGCGCACTCACGAAGAAAAGACCTTTCCCGGCGGCATGATTGCCAGCCTCTCCATACCATGGGGCTTCTCGAAAGGTGACGAGGACCTGGGAGGCTATCACCTGGTGTGGCCACGCGACCTGGTGGAAACCGCGAGCGGTCTGCTGGCGTTTGAGGCGGGGCAGGATGCGCTGCGCGTTTTAGGCTATCTGCGGGTCACCCAAGAAGCCGACGGGCACTGGCCGCAGAACATGTGGCTGGACGGAACCGCCTACTGGAAAGGCTTGCAGATGGACGAGACGGCGCTCCCCATCCTGCTGGTGGACCTGCTGCGGCGGAAGGGCGCTCTGAGCGAGGGGGGCTTACGCGGCTTCTGGCCGATGGTGCGGCGCGCCGCCGGATTCGTGGCGCGCAATGGCCCGGTGACACAGCAGGACCGCTGGGAGGAAGATCCGGGCTATTCGCCTTTCACCCTGGCGGCGGAAATTGCCGGCTTGCTGGTGGCGGCCGACCTGGCAGACATTCAGGGAGAGCCCGCCCTGGGCGTCTTTCTGCGCGAAACCGCCGATGCCTGGAATGCCCACATCGAGCGCTGGATGTACCAGGTTGACGGTCCGCTGGCGCGCAAGCTGGGAATTGAAGGCTACTACGTGCGTATTGCTCCGCCGGACACCGCCGATCCTGATACCGCCTCCGCTCTGGAGGGCTATGTTCCCATCAAAAACCGTCCGCCCGCGGACACGCTGGAACCCGCTGCCAGCATCGTCAGCCCGGACGCACTGGCGCTGGTGCGTTTTGGCCTGCGCGCGCCCGACGACCCGCGCATTCTTTCCACCCTGAAGGCGATTGACGCCTTGTTGAGAGTGGAACTGCCGCAAGGACGGTCGTGGCACCGTTACAACGATGATGGCTACGGCGAGCATGAAGACGGCTCGCCCTTCGACGGCACCGGGATTGGCCGCGCCTGGCCTCTGCTCACCGGCGAGCGGGCCCATTATGAGCTGGCGGCGGGAAGACGCGATGCCGCCGAAGCTCTGCTGCACAGCATGGAGAAATCCGCCGACGAGAGCGGGCTCATTCCGGAGCAGGTGTGGGACGCGCCCGACATCCCAGCGCTGGAGCTGTTCTTTGGGCGGCCTTCCGGGTCGGCTCGGCCCCTGGTATGGGCCCATGCGGAATACCTGAAGCTGCGCCGCTCGCTGCGCGACGGCAAAATCTTTGACCAGCCGCCGCAAACCTACCAGCGCTACGTGGTGGCCAAGCAGCCGTGCACAGTATTTATCTGGAGCTTCAACCACAAGGTGCGCAATATGCCGCCGGGCATGAAATTGCGCCTGCAGACGCTCGCGCCGGTCATGGCGCACTGGAGCACGGACGGCTGGCGCACTGCCCAGGACAGCACGGCGCGCGATACAGGAATCGGCATCTACGTTGTGGACCTGCCCACCGCCAAGCTGCTCTCGGGCAGCAGCGTGGTGTTCACGTTCTACTGGACAGAGGAGAAACGGTGGGAGGGAACGAATTTTGAGGTGAAGGTGGAGTAGCAGCAGTCAGCAAACGGTAGTCAGTAGTGGGAAGTCAGCAATCGGCAGTCAGCATTCAGCGGTCAGCCTTCATTGTTGGTGCGTTTGGTGGACGGTTTGGCTGCGCAACGAAAAAGCAGGTCCTTCGCTGCGCCTTCTCCCGCAAAGCGGGAGCGGTCGCGCAGCTCAGGATGACAATATATTTATCAGGATGACAATATAGGCGGCTGCGTGCTGAATTCTATTCCAGGAAGACTTCGAGTCCATCGCTATTCAGCCATGCTTTTACATGTGACAGATCCCGCACCACTGCGTTGGCGCGCTCCAACTTGGCGGCGGGATAGGTGGTAGCGACCCCGATTGTGGTCATGCCGGCGGCGCGGGCGGCTTCGATTCCGGCGGGAGCGTCCTCGAAAACCAGGCAATCGTTAGGGGAGAGCCCGAGCAGCTCAGCGCCCTTCAGATAGGGCTCGGGATGGGGCTTGCCCAGGGCAACCTCGTCGGCGGTGACGAAGACAGCGGGGGTGGGGAGTCCGTTGGTGGCGAGCCGCCGGGTGGCCAAATAGCGCGTGCCCGAGGTCACCACCGCCCAGCGTTCCCTGGGCAAAGAAGAGACCAGCTCCAGGGCTCCCTTGATGCGCCCTATCCCGTCGGTGTCATCGGCCTCGCGGCGCTCCAGGCGCACGGTTTCCTCCTCGGCATTGAGATGGGGGGCGAGCAGGCGAATGGTTTCCAGGGTGCGGCGGCCATGAGCGACGCGCACCGCCTCATCGGCGGAGAGGTTGTGCTCTGCCGCCCACAGGGCCCACTGGCGCGCCACGGAAGCCGTGGAATCCACCAGCACGCCATCCAGATCAAACAGGATGGCGGCGCAATGAAAGATACGCTGGGAAGAGGCGGAGGTCATGAAGAGGGGGCCGGCGCCAATGCCAGCCGCTGGCGCGCACCCAGGTGTTTCTGGCGGAAGTGGGTGCTGGCGCGTTCCCCCCAGGCGCGAACGAAATAATAGTTCAGGCCGCCGCCGAGGAACGAGCTAAGCACGGGGATGAGCCGGCCCGACCAGCGCTCCACCACATCGGCGCTGGCCTGCACGGCGATCCTGCGGATGACGCGCGGCACCATGCGGCTGACCACTTCTTTTTCCAGAAACTCGCGGCTCAGGTCCACCCCGGCGGCACTGGCGGTGGCCAGCCAGAGTTCGGCAGTTTCTTCGTCGGTGTTGTACTCGAAGCCATACACCAGACTCAGCTTCTGAATGGTGCGCAGGGTGATGGCAGCCAGGATGCTCAGGTCGGGCAGCACGGTGAGAACGCCGCCCAGGCCCAGGCCGGCGCCTTCCACGGCAGCAATCTTCATGGCGCCGCGAATGGTCTGGGCGGCGACATCATCCAATTGTTTAATGTCCAGCGAGTAAACGCCACGATAGCTGGAGATGGGCAGGCCATGTGCCGCCTGCAACTGCAGCAGGAAGCGCGCGGGGTCCACCTTTACGGTTTCGTAGGCTTCGGTAAAGCCGCGGCGCAGCGCATTTTCCACCCGCCGCCGCAACCAGGAGCTCTTGTTTACACCCGGCATCTCGAACCACCTTACCGCATACATTGGATGCGGGCAAAGTACCCCAGTGGCTGGACGCCGGCCCAGATTTGCTAGCATACGAGGGCTAGTTATGCGCCAATCTCTGAAACGCCACATGCGCCGGGTGATGAACCTGTGGCCGCCGTTTCTGGGCGCCGGAATACGGGTGACGCGGCTGCAGGCGGACTGGCGGGCGATTGACGTAGAGATGAAGCTGCACTTCTGGAATGCCAATTTTGTGGGCACGCATTACGGCGGCTCGCTCTACTCCATGACCGATCCGTTTTACATGCTCATGCTGATTGAGAATCTGGGCCGCGACTACATCGTGTGGGACAAATCGGCCAGCATCCGTTTCCGCAAACCGGGAAAAGGGAAAATGGTGGCCAGCTTCCGGTTAACTCAAGAGCAGATCGATTCCATCCGGCGGCAGCTTGAGACGCAGGAGAAGGTGGAGCCCACCTTTGCGGTCGAGGTAAGAGATGAAAGCGGCGAGGTGGTGGCCGAGGTGCAGAAGCTGCTGCACGTCCGCAAGAAAATGAGCGGGAGGTAACCGGCGGGCGGCCAGCCGCACTGCCCGGCGGCAGGCGTTGTGCTAGCATCCAAGTAATCCAACATATGCCAACCGGCAAGCTACAAATCGTGCCCCTGGGGGGACTGGGCGAGTTCGGCATGAACTGCATGGCCGTGCGCTGGGGCGACGAGATCATCGTCATTGACGCGGGCCTGATGTTCCCCGAAGCCGAACTGCTGGGCGTGGACATCGTGGTCCCCGACATCACCTATCTGATTGAGAACCGCGACAAGGTGAGGGCCATCGTGCTCACCCACGGCCACGAAGACCACATCGGCGGGCTGCCCTGGATTCTCTCGGAAATCAATCTTCCGGTGTACGGCACCGAGTTCACCCTGGCCTACGTGGAAGACAAGCTGGAGGAACACGGGTTGCTGGACGAGGCCGACCTGCGCGAGATCCGGGCCGGCGAACGTTTCACCATCGGCCCGTTCACTATCAACCCCATCCAGGTAACGCACAGCCTGGTGGACTGCGTTTCCCTGGCTATTCACACCCCCCTGGGCGTGATTATCCACACCGGCGACTTCAAGGTGGACCCCACGCCCACCGATAACCGGCTGTTCGACCTGCATGCCTTCGCCGAATACGGCAAGGAAGGCGTGCTGGCGCTTTTTCAGGACTCGACCAACATCGAGCGCCCGGGCTATACCCCCAGCGAACGCGCGGTGCGCCGCAAATTCGACGAAGTTTTCGCCTGGTCGGAGCGGCGCCTGTTCATCTCCTGCTTCTCCTCCTCGATTCACCGCATCAAGCTGGCCTTCGAACTGGCCTACGAGTACAACCGCAAAGTGGCGCTGGTGGGACGGTCCATGGCCGATTCGGCAGAGATCGCTTCCGACCTGGGCTACATTGACGTTCCCGACGGGCTGCTGATTCATCCCGGCGAGGTGAAGAATTTTCCGCCGCAAAAAGTGTGCGTGCTCATCAGCGGCACCCAGGGCGAACCCATGTCCGCGCTGTCGCGGGCCGCAGTAGACAACCATAAGCACGCCAAGATTGAGGCCGGCGACACGGTGGTGCTTTCCTCGCGCATCATTCCCGGCAACGAGAAGGCCATTTACCGCATGATTGACCACCTGTTCCGGCGCGAGGCCCACGTCATCTATGAGGATGGCTCACACCCGCCGGTGCACGTGAGCGGTCACGCCAGCCAGGAAGAGCTCAAGCTGATTATCAACCTGGTGAAGCCGCGCTACTTTATTCCCATTCACGGGGAATTCCGGCAGCTGCGCCGGCACGCTGAACTGGCCGCTTCCATGAAAGGGGCAGTGGGGAAGGTTATCCCCATCGAGAGCGGCGACATTCTGGAGTTCGATGAAATGGGCGCACGCAAAGCTGGGCGAGTGCCGGTGGGGCGCGTTTGCATTGATTCCGGCTCGCGTACCGACGTGGTGGAGGATTTGGTGATCCGCGACCGGCGCCACCTGAGCGAGGACGGGATTGTGCTGCCCATCATCGCCATTAACAAGCTGACCGGGCGGGTGGAGACCGCGCCCGAAATCGTGATGCGGGGCTTCGCCGCCGGCGAAGATGGCTTTCTGCCGGAAGCCCGGCAAGTGGTGCTGCAGACGCTGGAGGCTTCCAGCGACGAAGAAAAGGCCGATTATGGCGTTATTAAGGAAAAGATCCGGCAGGACCTGAAGCGGTTCATCGTGAAGCGGTCGGCGCGGCGGCCATTAATCATGCCCGTGATTCTGGAAATTTAGGAGTTGGTAGCTGGTGGCTGGTCGAGCGTGGTGCTCCCCAATACCAACTAGCGGCTAGCAACTACCGGCTACTTGTTTCCGAAGGTACAGGGACCCACGTTTCACACTCACCTTTGCAGGACCAGCTAAACTAGAATCGCGTTTTCGGAGACCGCCACCATCATTACGCTCGAGCAAATCAGGCAAGCGCAGCAGCGCCTGCAGGATGTGGCTGTGCGCACGCACCTGGTGCTTTCGCACATCCCGCAGCAGGAAGACCCCAAGGACGCGCGAGAACTCTATCTCAAGCCGGAAAATCTGCAACCCGTGGGCTCCTTCAAGCTGCGCGGCGCCTACAACAAGATCGCTTCCCTTTCCCCGGAAGAGCGCCGGCGTGGGGTCATCGCTTATTCCAGCGGCAATCACGCGCAGGGCGTGGCCTATGCGGCGCGGGCGCTGGGGGTACGGGCAGTTATCGTGATGCCGCGCACCGCTCCCGCCATCAAGCGCGAAAGCACGGCGGCCATGGGGGCGGAACTGGTGCTGGTGGGGCCGGGCAGCGAGGAGCGCCGGGTTCGCGCGGAGGAGCTCGCGGCCGAGCATGGCTACGTGGTGGTGCCGCCCTATAACGATGAAAGCATCATCGCCGGGCAAGCCACCATCGGACTGGAAATTCTGGAGGACCTGCCCGAAGTGGAGACCATTCTCGCGCCGGTGGGCGGCGGCGGGCTGGTCAGCGGCATTGCAGCAGCGGTCAAGCAGGCAGGCAGCCACTGCAAGGTCATCGGTGTGGAGCCGGAGCTGGCGGCCGACGCGCTGGCCAGCATGAAGGCCGGACGCGTGGTTTCCTGGACTTCGGAGCAGACCACCTCAACCATCGCGGACGGTTTGCGCACCCAGAGCGTGGGTGAGATCTCCTTCGCTCACATCCGCAAATATGTGGACGGGATAGTGGCCGTCAGCGAGGACGAAATTCGGCAGGCCATGCGTCTGCTGGCTTCTAACCCCCGTCTGGTGGCCGAAGCCAGCGGCGCCGTGACCGTGGCCGCATTCCTTTACCACCGCAATGAGCTGCCGCAAACCCGCATCAACGTGGCTGTAATCAGCGGCGGTAACGTCGAGCCCAAGATGCTGGCGGACATTGTCGAAGGCCAGGAGCCGGTGATCAAGAGCCGGTAGGCGGGAAGCGGCAGCGCCACAGCCGGCTGGTTCTTCGCCGCCTCAAATCACCTTCCATACTTGCCGTGGTGAGCGCGCCGGGTCTATAGTCTCGACGCGTCAATTGGAGGGACCTTATGGCCACCGCGCCTGCCGATGTGTTTCGCCTGCCGCAGCAGCCCGCCTTTATCAGCCCGGAAGAAGAACGCCGCCACCGCAAGCAGCGCCTGGCAGCGGCCTTCCGGCTGTTTGCCGCCTACGGATTCGATGAGGGGGTGGCCGGCCACATCACGGCGCGCGATCCAGAGCGGCCTGACCATTTCTGGGTGAATCCCTTCGGCGTGCACTTTGGGCAGATCCGCGCCTCCGACCTGATTCTGGTAAACCAGCACGGCCAGGTGGTGGAGGGAAAGTATCCGGTGAACGCGGCCGCCTTCGCCATTCACTCGCGCGTGCATGCCGCCCGTCCCGATGTGGTGGCGGCGGCTCACTCCCATTCGCTGTACGGCCGGACCTGGTCAACCCTGGGCCGCCTGCTCGATCCGCTTACCCAGGATGCCTGCGCGTTTTATGAAGACCATGGCCTGTTCGCCGATTTCACGGGCGTGGTTTATGAAACCTCGGAAGGCGAGCGCATTGCCCAGGCGCTGGGCAATTACAAAGCAGTCATCCTGCGCAACCATGGACTGCTAACCGTGGGGAACACGGTGGACGAGGCGGCGTGGTGGTTCATCACCATGGACCGGAGTTGCCAGACACAGCTATTGGCGGAAGCCGCCGGCACGCCGGTGAAGATTGACGCCGCGCACGCGCGCGCTACGCGGGATTTGCTCGGCAACCATCAGGCGGGCTGGTTCCAGTTTCAGCCGCTGTGGGCGCGCATCACCCGCGAGCAGCCGGATTTGCTGGAGTAGTCTCGGGGGCATTGCCTGTAAACCCTTTCCAACGCCGAGTTCACAGGGAGCTTCGGCTTGACTCCGAAAAGATGACAGGCTGATCTTGAAGTTTGGGTGCCGGTTCTTCTGAGCCTAAGCCAGCTTCCGGATTCGGTTCGCCGCGCAAGCCTCGGCGCAACTGGGCTGCATCCACCTCGCCTTCCCAGCGGCTCACCGCGAGGGTCGCTACTCCGTTGCCGATCACGTTGGCCAGGGCGCGGCATTCGCTCATCAGCTTGTCCACTCCCAGCAGCAGGGCCAGGGATGCTACCGGTATCTGGGGGACGACGCTGAGCATGGCCGCCACTTTGACGAAGGCGCCGCCGGGCACGCCGGCGCCGCCGGTGGAGGCGATGAATGAAACCAGCAGAATGCGCACTTCCTGGCCAAACGTGAAGTGCACGTTGTTGGCCTGCGCCAGGAAGAACACAGCCAGGGTCATGTAGATATTGGCGCCCGCGTTATTGAAGCTGTAGCCCATGGGAAAGACAAGCCCAACCGTGGAATCGGCCGAGCCCAGATTCCGCAGCTTGCGGATCATGTCGGGAATCACGGTTTCCGACGAGCTGGTGCCCACCACAATCATCAATTCATCCTTGATGTAGGCCAGGAATCGGAAGAGCGAAAAGCC
>DASVBI010000433.1:0-6169 GCA_036375915.1 Terriglobales bacterium
ACCCGGACGCGTTGGAGAGCGCCCTGCAAAGCTTGAGCAACGACAGCGCGACCGTGGCCGGAGGTAGTTGGGCTTCGCACCTGTTCGTGGTGAATCCCGGCGGCGACCGCAGCTTGCGCGGAGACTCGGCCTCAAGCGAGCAACAGCGCAAGTTTCTGCAGGCCTGGCAAACCACGGCCAGCGCCGGCAGTGCGGCGGCCACAGCTAAGCCGCTCGCTTCTGCTCCCTCTACCGGTGCGGAATTCGCGCGCGTCCGCCAGGAAATGATGTCCACGGCGATGGCCGCGGCCATGGGCAACGCGGATGCGACCGCGCGCCTGCAGGTTTTCGCTCAAGCGATGGGCATGGACCCGGCCCTGGTGCACGAACTACCCAATATGAACGACCTGATGCTGGCACAACGCGGCGACCGCGCCGCCCTGGCGCGAGTCCGCCTGCACCAGCAGAGCCGTCAGCGGCAGGAAAGCGGGGCTGGGCGCGGCCAAGCTGGGCTGCAGACGGCCAGCTTCATCTCCTTTCACCCCCCCTTAGCCAAACGCGCCAAGCGCCTGCAGAAGATGGGCGCGCACCTGATTGACCCTTCCCGGCGGCACGGCGGGCTGGGCGGCAAAATTGCGCTCGCTATCCTCTATCTCATTCTTGGCCCCCTGCTGGTCACCTGCGGCGCCCTCATGCTGGTGGTGATCGTCATGATGATCGGCCTCAATCTGCTGTGCCTGGGGCTATGGCTGGCGCTGATTCACTGGCTATTTGCCGTGGACTGGGTGAGCGTAATCGCAGGTTTTACGAAATTTGTGCAGGACGTGGCCGCGGCCTTCAGCCGGCGCAGGTAAACTTCGGCCAAACCAGAGGCGAGGCTGAAACATGGATTTCTCTCCCATACTGATTGCCATTGCGGTTGTGGTGGTTCTGGTGTTGTGGTTTGTGCTCCACGCCTATAACCGGCTGGTGCGCATGCGCAATAACGTGCGTAACGCCTGGTCCGATGTGGACGTCCAGCTCACCTTCCGCCACGACTTGGTTCCCAACCTGGTGGAGTCTGTCAAAGGCTACATGAGCCACGAGCGCCAAACCCTGGAGGCGGTGGCCCAGGCGCGCAGCGCGGCCATGAGCGCCGGCGCGGACATTGCCACCCGGGCGGCGGCGGAGATGGCCCTGGGCAGCGCCGTGGGCAATCTGTTTCTCACAGCCGAGCGCTATCCCGACCTGAAAGCCTCGCAGAACTTCCTCCTGCTGCAGGAACAGTTGACTACCACGGAGAACCGCATCGCTTTTGCCCGCCAGCACTACAACGAGACGGTGCGGCAGTTCAACACCTTGATCGCGGAATTCCCCTGGAACCTGATGGCGGGGCAATTTGGCTACGCGCCGGAGAAGATGTTTGCGGCCGGCCCCCAAGACCGGGCCACCGTACAGATGGCGAGCTAACCGAGCATCCCCTGCGCGGGCCTGTTCTTTTTCAGCTGCCAGGCCGCTGAAAATTGCGGAGAAATTGCCGGCGTTGCATGAAAATCCTCTTTTCGTTCGAGACGGGTCGGCGATCGTTTACTTTGCCGCCGGCCGCGCCAGTGATGTTTGCCCGGAAGCTCCCGTGGAACGAGTTGACTTGGGCATGGGTGGTGATACAAGCTGCCCCTCAGGGCCCTAATATTACATTCGTCGTGTGACTTCGCCCCGTGAGAAGAACACTAGCCCTGCGAAAGTTTCGCTGTTTGTTGTGCGCAACGAGTGTGGGTCTGACCGCGCTGGTTCTGCCACTATGGCCGCTGGACCGCGCACCGCGGAGCCCGCGGCAGATGGTTCCCACATCAAGACGCGGGCAGCGGATTTTCACCTCCAGCTGCGCAGGCTGCCACGGGCTGGACGGCAAGGGTGGCGAGCGGGCGCCCAATTTAGCTGCTGGCGCGGTGCAGCAGTTGCCCGATCGCGAAATCTTCCGCATCGTGAAAAACGGAATTCCGGGCACCGCCATGCCCGCTTTTAACACTCTGGGATATTCCGAACTCCACGCGCTGGTGATCTATGTGCGCGCACTGCAGGGTGGCGGACCGGCCGTGGCCTTGTCCGGGAATCCATCCCGGGGCAAAGCGCTGTTCTTTGGAGCTGCGAAGTGCTCAACCTGCCATCTGGCGGAAGGAAAAGGGGGATTCATTGCCCGCGATCTGTCGGACTATGGCAGCAGCCACTCCCCCGGGGAAATCCTCCGCCGTATCCAAGCACCGGAATCCGATGAACAAGGCGGAAACAGCCTTGCCACCGTCATCACACTTGATGGCCGGAAGTATAGCGGGGTGGTGCGTAATGAAGACAATTTCTCGCTGCAATTACAATCTTTGGACGGTACCTTCCACCTGTTCACAAAACCCGATCTGCAACGAGTAGAGTACGGAACGCAACCCCTCATGCCCGCCAACTATGGAGTTGTGCTCAGCCGCGAGCAAATGGACGATGTCGTAAGTTATCTCGTCCACATGCAAAGCCGGAGATAGCGGGTGCTCCCGCGCAGCACGTAAACGCGAAATTCAACCCACAGCTGCAGGGAGCATGCCGGGGCTGGTCGCGCGTTATCCAGCGACCGGCTGAGAAGTCATCCGACCCTCGGGTCTGACATGCCACGGCCCCAGATTTTGCGGGTCTTAGCGCTCTGAGCAGGCCCGCCGTACGCTCGTTGGTGCGGGTATTCAGCCGTGTGATTTTTCGGCAATCATGGGCCGATTGCGGCTTTTACGGGTGCTGCTGAGCCACGCTGGCGACAGGTTGCGCCTTAACCTGCATGCCTGGCGCGAGTTCATCACTGCCGCGCAGAGCCACCTGGTCGCCGGGCTGAAGATCGCCAAAAACTTCGGTGTTGCTGCCGCTGCTGGCGCCTGGCTTCACGTCCACCCATTCGGTTTTGCCCTCGCGGACGCGGACTACGAACGTTCGCTCGAGGTTGGTGCCGATTGATGAAGTTGGCACCAGCAGGCTGGCTCCCGGCCGCCGCACGGGCCACATTACTTCCGAGAAACTGCCAGGCGTGAGTTTGCCTCCGGGGTTATTCACGTCGAGCTCGACTGGCATGGTGCGCGTCTTGGGGTCCACCGCGTGCGAAATCCGGTCAATCCTGCCCTTGAACTTCCGTCCCGGAAAAGCCGGGACCGTAAACTCGACGTCCCTCCCCTGGGGAACAGCCGCGATATAGGTCTCCGGCACCGGCACAATCAGCCGCAGGCGTTGTAAGGTTTCTACCCGCAGCATGGGAACAGATTGGTTTAGCCCCACCAGTGCGCCGCGATGAATGTTGCGTTCGGTGATCATGCCATCGAAGGGGGCAGTAATGCGCAGATACTGCTGGGTTTCCGCTAGAGCACGCAAGGCCTGCTTCGCAGCTTCCACATTGTCGGAAAGAGCTTTGACTTGCGCCCGGTCGGCTTCCACAGCTTTTTGGGCCAGCAGCAGATCGTTGCCCGCGACCACCCCAGGCGTTTTTGCCGCCGCCTGCAGTTTGGCGTAAGTGCTCTCGTCGCCAGCCAGTTTGGCCTGTCCGGCCGCCAATTGCGATTGGGCGCCTTCTGCCTTGGACTGCGCTTCCGCGCGCTGCGATACCAGTTCCGGAGCAACCAACCGGGCAATGAGCTGTCCCGCGCGCACGGGCGAGCCCCGGTCAACGCCAATCCACTGCACGAAACCGGCTACTTTGGGATAGATGGCCACCGCTTCGTAGGGCTGGAGTTCCCCGGGCAGATTAACGGTCAGGTCGAGCCTCTTGGCGACAACCGGCATGACCTCCACCGTAGGCGTACCGGCCTGGGTTGGCGCCGACGCGGTTGAAGGTTGTGACGAGTTACACGCCACAAGCGGGGCCAGACACGTCATGACCATGATGAAACCCGCAAACCTCATGCTCTGCCCTCCCTTCCATCGGCGTAGCTGCTGGCGGGGTCATCGGGATCAAGCGATGCCGAGGCCGTGCTCGCGCCGCCCTGAACAGCGATAAACACGAAGGGCAGAATTCCCAGAGTGGCGATGGTGGCAAACAGCAGGCCGCCAATCACCGCGCGTCCCAGCGGCGCCGTTTCCTCCGCCCCGCTGCCCAGCGCCAAAGCCATGGGAATCATGCCGGCAATCATGGCCATGCTGGTCATCAACACCGGCCGGATGCGGGCGCGGGCGCTTACCGTCGCTGCTTCCTCAGCCGACATGCCCCTGCGACGGTTGTGCTCGGCAAACGTGACCAACAGGATGGCGTTTGCCACCGCCACTCCTATGGCCATGATGGCTCCCATGAACGACTGCACGTTCAGAGTCGTGCCCGTGATCAGCAGGGCGAAAATGACGCCGCAGATCACCGCCGGCACGGTGGAGATCACGACCAAAGATAACCGCATGGATTCGAAATTCGCGGCCAGCAGCAGGAAGATGACCACAATCGCCAGACCCAGGCCGATGCCCAGGTTCTGCAAAGTTTCCCGCATGGGGGCGATCTGCCCGCCTACGCTCACGGTCACACCGCGCGGAGGTGTGCCCGCGCGCTCAATCGCCTTCTGGATTTGAGCGGCGACCCGGCCCAGGTCTTCTCCCTGTACGTTGGCTGACAAGGTGAGCATGCGCTGGCCGTTTTCCCGGTCATATTCGCCGACCACCGTTCCCATGTGCACTGACGCTAGATCGCCCAGCATGGGGTGCACGCTGCCGTCGGTGGAGACCGGCACACGCTCCACGTCCTGGACGGAAATCATGCGCGGTTGGGGGATTTCGACCTGAACCTGGTAGCCGATACCAGAGTTCGGATCACGCCAGTAGTTGGGGGTCACGAAGCGGCTGGAAGAGGTGGCCGCGACCACCGAACGGCCGACCTGCTCCACCGTTACTCCCATCTGCCCAGCCAGTTGTCGGTCTATGTTGACGTCCACGCTGGGGTAGTCCAGAGGTTGCTCGAATTGCAGATCACGCAAGGAGCGGATACGGCTCAACTCCTGCCGCACTTTCTCAGCGAAAGCGCGATTTTGCGCCAGATTGGGCCCGCGAATGGCCACTTCGACCGGCGCCGGCGAGCCAAAGTTCATAATCTGGCTGACGATGTCGCCGGCCTGAAAGGAGAAGTAAGAACCCGGGAATTGCCTGGGCAGTTCCTGGCGCAGCCGTTCCTTCAGGTGGTCCATGTCAATGTGGGCTCCTGGGCGAAGAGCAACCCGCATGGCCGCTTCCTGCGGTCCGCTCGTCCACAGGAAAACCGTGTTGATGGGATAGCTGGAGGCCTGCGCCCCAACATAACCGAGCGTGATCTCCACGTTACCTGGTCCGGCGGCCTGCTGAATACGGTCCAGCACCCCCCGAGTCATGCGCTCTGTATCTAGCACACGGGTACCGGTTGGAGCGCGAAAACGGAATTGAAACTGGTCGGCGCCGGAGACGGGAAATAACTCCCTGCCCATCACTGGCCCCAGGAAGACAATGATCAAGGTTGCCACGATAATGTAGGCGACCATCACCGTCCGGCGGCGTGGCAGGACGCGCCGCAACAGCCGTTCGTAGCGCTCGCGAAAACCCTCGAACCTTTCCGCCTGGGCAGCCTGGTGAGCAGGTTCGCGCAGGATCCAGGTGGACATGACAGGCACCAGCGAACTGGAGAGCAGGTAAGAAGCCGCCATGGCAAAACCCACCGCCAGCGCCAGGGGCACGAACAGGGCATGAGCCACACCGGTCATAAAGAACGAGGGCACGAACACCGAAAGCACGCATAACATCGCCAGCAGGCGTGGCAAGGCCACCTCCCGGCTGGCATCCACGATGGCGCGCGCCCGCCCGGCGCCCTGCGCGAGGTGGGTGTGGATGTCTTCGATCACCACCGTGCCTTCATCCACCAGAATGCCTACAGCCAGCGCCAGCCCGCCCAGGGTCATGATGTTGATGGTTTGCCCGGCCGCCCACAATGCGACCACCGCGGCCAGCAGCGCGAAGGGAATCGTGACCACCACAATGGCTGAACTGCGCCAGTCGCCCACAAACAGCAGCACCATCAGGCCGGTGAGCAGCGCCCCCAGCAGGCCTTCGCGGGTAACCGCGGATAAAGCGGCTTTCACGTAGGTAGACTGGTCGAATTCATAGCTGACGTTGATGTCCTCGGGAATGAGGGAGCGGAAGCGTGGCAGGCTGGCCTTGACCTCATTGACTACGGTCAAGGTGGATG